>CBEWFH010000050.1:0-7779 GCA_965555895.1 uncultured Simkaniaceae bacterium | reverse complement strand
TCTCTGAAGATCTCGCTCAAGTTCTTTGGAATGTCATGAAAACCTATGAAGGTTACTACTCTTTTGAAGAGCTTTCTGTTAATCTTTGGAAGCTCAATACAGGAAGGCAAAAGTCTATGCCCTTGAATGAATGCTACGCCTCTCTAATGGAATCCCTAGAGAAAAAAGCAGCTGATCAGGGGATTTTTAATCTTCAAGCAGCTGATTCTTATCTACAAAAAATAAGGATGATTGATGGTGTTAACGAGTTAGTCAAAGATAAGCTTTATTATAAAGTGATAAATTCTGGAACGGGCAAGGTCATCAAGGATCTAAACAGATCTTCTCCTTTAATTTCTTTTAAAGAGAAATCGCTGAATGAGGGAATTTTGTCTGAGAACATTTCTGGAACACGACTCCCTCTTTCTGAAATGATTGCCGGACTCCGAAATGGATTAGAAGGAATTAGAGTGGGAGAAAAAAGAGAAATATTTATCCATCCGGATCTTGCTTATGGAGAATTTCCAAAACCTGAGCCTTATTCCCTAATTGTTATTGAAGTCACTCTTATTTCCCCTTAAACTCATTATTGAACTTCTTCATATCTGTCCACTTTTTTGGGGGAAGATCAATGAGTTATTTAATTGCCGGATAGGTGAAGAAAAAGAAGTGGACGACGTTGAAGAGATAGTGGCAGAAGATGCTACTTTCTATTGAGCGTGTCATGTGATAAACGCTTCCATAGATAAGACTGGCGATAAAGGTGAGGGAGAGGAATCCGAAGTCGTAGATGAAGGTGAAGTGGAGAAGGGCAAAGAGGAGTGAAACAACGATCACACTAAATGGTTCCGCCCATTTTGTATTGAAGTATTCACTAATTTCCCGTTGCAAGAATCCCCGGAAAAAGGACTCCTCTGGAATGGTCACAAAAAAGAGGTTGGCAATCAGCCATATCGGAGTCATTCCTGGAAGTTTTATGTCGATATCAACGAGATGAAGATAGAGAGCCAGAACGATGAGGATCATTATGCCGAGGGCAGTGAGCGCTATCGTTTTTAATGCAACGGAGCTTATGTGCATCCGCGAAAGGAGGGGAATGGTTAGCGCTAGGGGAAAAAATCCAATGAAAGGTTTATCGAAGTTGAGATAGAGGGTGTAAGGGTAGGCATTTTTACTGATCTGAATCTTATCGGCGATGAGCCAGTTATGAAATCCAGGAAAAAAGTGTCCCATAAGAGCAATTGAAATGAAAAAAGCGATAAGGATTGTGATCAGACGGGCGGTTCCTTTAAACTTTGCAGTTAAGAAAAGGTGAGCGCCGCAAAGAAGGGCCAGGGCTACAAAGATCTTAAAGTCGATGAGTTTCCCCATGATCCCAAAGATCGAGCTAATTGCAATAAAAGAGCCCCAGAGCCATGGAGTTTTGTGGATCCATAAACTAATAAAAGCAAGAATAAGCGAGGCAAAAGCAAGAGAGGAAAGGGGATGATGAATAAAGGTAAGATAGGTCATAATTTTTGCGAAATAAACTTTTCTGTGAGGTATTCATAGATTCCGGTTGGTCCACCTTCTCTCCCAAATCCCGAGTCTTTGATCCCTCCAAATGAGACTTCAACAGAGCTTGGTGACCCATCATTAAGACCGACAATTCCAAACTGGAGGGCACTTGCAACTCTTTCTGCACGCTTTAGCTCCTCAGTAAATACATAAGAGGCAAGACCATAAGGGGTTTGGTTGGCAAGTTTGATTACTTTCTCTTCATCCTCAAATTCGATGATGGGGGCGACAGGGGCAAAGGTCTCCTCATTAAAGATAAGCATATCGGAAGTAACGCCGGTTAAAATTTCAGGTTCGTAAGCTTCTTTAGCTCCAAGATGTCCTTTTGCCCCTTTTTTAAGAGCATCATCGATGTGGGCGCGGGCTTTTTTGAGTGAATTGGGATGGAGTATTGTGCTCAGCTCGGTTTTTTTGATGAGGGGATCACCAACTTTTAACTCCTTAACTTTTTTGATAAAGAGTTTAAGAAATTCGGGGAGAATTTTTCTATGGATAAAGAGGCGGTTTGCCGAGATACATGTTTGCCCACTCATACGGAACTTAGCAGCAACCGCTCCATTGACAGCTCCTTCAAGATTGGCATCATCAAAGACAATAAAAGGGGCATTTCCTCCTAGTTCCAACGTCGCTTTTTTAAGGGTATGTGCCCCTTGGATATAGAGTTTTTTCCCTACCTCATAGCTTCCTGTAAAGGAGAGTTTCCGAATATGGGGCGCTTCCATAAGTGCCTTTCCGATTTTGTCACTATCACCGACTAAAACATGGAGAGCATCAATAGGGAGATTTGCTTCATTGCATATTGTGGCAAGCATTAGGAGGGAAACGGGGGTATATGAGCTTGGCTTTATTATAACAGGACATCCTGCAGCAATAGCTGGAGCAATTTTTCGAGCAGCCATTGCTAATGGAAAATTCCAAGGGGTAATAATAGCGCAGGGACCAATCGGTTCATAGCGCACTTCAAGCTTTTTATTTTCTTTTGAGGAGGGGATTTCTCTTCCATAGATTCTTTTTGCTTCTTCGCAAAACCATCCAAAATAATTGGCAGCGTAAGTCACCTCTCCACGAGCATCTGCAATAGGTTTTCCCATTTCAATCGAAATGCATTTTGCTAAATCTTCTTTGTTATCGAGAATTTCTATTCGAATATTTCGGAGAATTTGCCCTCTTTCATGGGGAGGAAGATCGATAACAGGATACTTTTTGACCATATCAATCGCATGCTGAATCTCTTTATCGGTGGCAAGGTGAATCATTCCCCACTCTTCACCCGTTGTTGGAGAGATAAGAGTTTTTCTCTCTCCATCTATATGCCAAAGACCACTAATGTATGAGCCAAGCTTTCCAACTTCAAGCACCCATAAACCTCATAATTCGACTTTCAAAGATTTCCACCACTTCTCCATCGGTATAGCAAATTATATCCGCCCTTTCAGGTTTTTCATAGGGTGAGCCAATTCCCGTAAAGAAGGGGAGCTCAGCACTTAGCGCTTTTTTATACATTCCTTTAACATCTCTTTCTATGCATGTTTCAAGGTTTGCATCAACAAAAACTTCAACAAATCGGGCCTCACCTTCTTCTATCATTTTTCTTGCAGTATCGCGTATCTCCTGTTTGGGACTAACAACCGAAATAATCACAACAGGAACGGAATCGAGAACAGTTTTTGCCATTTCAGAAATGCGTCGGAGATTTTCTTTTCGATCTTCAGGGCTAAATCCTAAGTCGCTATTGAGGTTTTTTCGTACACAATTCCCATCTAAAATGACACTTGTTGGAATCTTTTCATGAATATATTCAGCAATGGTCGTTTTGCCGCTACAAGGGAGGCCGGTAAGCCAAACAACAGTTTTTGCATGTGCACCGATTTGCAAGAAAAGAATGCAGACAACTAAAATAGATTTCACCAGTAACTCCTTAAGTTTTGAGATAACATAGACGATGGAAAGAAAAAAGAAAAATGGAATTGTTTGGCTAGAGTTTGAACTCTTGCAACTTTTCCCAGAAATTAAACATGGTGTCTTTCTCAACTTAGAACTTGGAGAAAGAGATGGCCCAGAAAACCCTAAGCGTGCTTTAGAGTTATTAGGGATTAAGCAAGGGGTTAAGCTCAAACAGTGCCACAAAGCTGACATCATACAAGTGAAGAAAACCGATCAAACACTTACTCACTTTGATGATATTGATGGAGTGGTGACCAATCAAAAAGAGATGGGGCTCCTCATCCGCCATGCAGATTGTCAAGCAGCAATTTTTTTCGATCCAGTGAATCAAATCCTTGGAAATGTTCACTGCGGATGGCGAGGGAGTGTCAAAAATATTTATCAAAAAACGATCGACACCATGAAAACCCTTTATGGAACCGCCCCAGAAGATTTAATCGTTTGCATCGGCCCCAGTCTTGGCCCTGAAAATGCGGAGTTTAAATATTTTAAAGAGGGATTTCCCAAACATTTTTGGGATTATCAAGTTCGCCCCACATACTTCGATTTTTGGGAAATTAGCCGCATGCAACTCACTGAAGCAGGAGTGCCTGAAGAGCAAGTAGAAATCGCAGAAATCTGCACCTACGAAAATAAAAAGGAGTGCTTTTCCTATCGGAGAAACAAAGAAACTCCCCACCATGGTACTTTGGTGGCTCTGTCACTTGGGTATTAACCGAAATTGTGGTATAGTTATGGGCTATGAAAATTAAAGATTTAAATCTGCAAGGGGCAAAGCTGATTTGTCCTCAAATTTTTCGAGATGGAAGGGGCTTTTTTCTGGAAAGTCATGAGGAAGCTAGCTATCGGAATGTGGGGATCGAAACCCCTTTTATTCAGGACAATCACTCCTGTTCTAAGGAAGGAGTAATTCGTGGAATGCATTTCCAATCGGAGCCGGGTCAGGCAAAGCTTGTTCGGGTTGCAGCGGGAAAAATTTATGATGTCATTGTTGATATCCGCCCTGATTCCCCCACTTTTGGAAAATGGGAAGGGATCTACTTAGATGGAGAGGAGCATGCGCAGCTCTTTATACCTGTGGGATTTGCACACGGTTTTTGTGTGATGAGCCCTGAAGCGCATGTCCTATATAAAACAAGCGCTCCTTATAATAGAGAAACAGAAAGGGGATTTCGATTTGATGATCCGGAAATAGGAATTGAGTGGCCCATAGAAAAGCCCACCGTTTCTGAAAGAGATCGAGGAAGTCCCTACTTTTACGAACTGAGGTGGTCATGAAAATTTGGATTATTGGAAAATGGGGGATGCTCTCCCAAGCAATGCAACGGAAATGCAGTGAAAAAGGGATCGATTACATAGCAACGGCGCGCAAAGATGTCGACTTAGAAAATGAGGGGGCAGTTAAAGCGCAGTTTAAAACCCTCGAGTTCACCCATATCATAAACTGCTCAGGATATACAGCTGTTGATCAAGCTGAAGTGGAAAAAAAGGAGGCTCATGCTCTTAACGCAAAAGCCGTTGGCCTTCTTGCCAAACTTTCCAAGAAAAGAGGAAATAAGCTCATCCATTTCTCTACCGACTATATTTTTGATGGAGAAAAGGAAGGTTATGATGAAGGAGATAAATCATCGCCACTATCCGAATATGGAAAAAGTAAGGAAGAAGGAGAAAAACTCTTGCTGGAACACTATCCAGAAGCTTGTTTGATCCGAACCTCTTGGCTTTTTGGAAAAGAAGGGAATCACTTCGTCAAAACAATGATGAAGCTCATGCATGAAAAGGAGACTCTTCGTGTAGTCAATGATCAAAGAGGGCGCCCTACTTATGCAGATGACTTAGCTGAAGCTACTCTTTCTCTTCTCGATAAATCGGGAACCTTCCATTTTGCAAATGAAGGGGAGACCACGTGGCATAGTTTTGCTGAGGTGATTAGAAAAAAACTCGAAGAAAAGAAAAAAATAATGTGTCAAAGAGTGAATCCAATTTCGACAGCTGAATTTGGCGCTAAAGCAAAACGGCCGGCATCATCGGTACTCAAGACAGAAAACTTTTCTCCGCCTCATTGGGAAAAGGGACTAGAGGAGGTAATGACCCATGCACTTAAACCTAAATAAAGCTCATATACTTGTGACTGGAGGGGCGGGCTTTATGGGTTCTTCCTTTATCCGCTATGTTTTAAAACAAGAAGGATTTGCAGGTTATATTTCTAATCTTGACCTTCTCACCTATGCGGGAAATCTCGAAAATCTAGAGTCGGTACAAGAGGATGAAAGGTACTCCTTTTCCCATGGTGATATCCGTGATCAAGCTCTCTTAGAAAAGATCCAAGAAGAGAGACCGATAACAGTGATTGTCCACTTTGCTGCCGAAACCCATGTCGACAGGAGCATCACCGGTCCCGACGCTTTTATTCAGACCAATATTGTGGGAACCTATGAACTTTTAGAGTTTGCGAGAAAGCATCTTGAGATTCATTTCCACCACATTTCCACCGATGAAGTTTATGGCGCTTTAGGAAAAGAGGGGGTCTTTACAGAAGAGTCTTCCTATTGCCCCAACTCTCCCTACTCGGCATCAAAAGCAAGTTCTGATCACTTGGTTCGTTCTTATGGAGTGACCTACAAACTATCGACCACCACTTCCCATGCAAGCAACAATTATGGTCCAGGGCAATATCCTGAAAAATTTATCCCTCTCATGATCCAAAATATCATAGATAAAAAGGTGCTCCCCGTTTATGGAGCGGGTGAAAACATCCGTGAATGGTTCTTTGTTGAAGATCACGCCCGCGCCATTTGGACAATTTTGCAGGATGGGAAAAAAGGAGAAGTGTATAACATAGGAGGAGGGTCTGAAATGAAAAATATCGACTTACTTTACCTTCTTTTTGAGGTGATAGAAGAGGTGACCGGTGATAAGGGATCTGAAGAATTAATCACTTTTATGGCAGATCGCCCTGGACATGACTTTCGGTATGCGATGGATGGCGCAAAAATTCAGCAACTAGGATATCGCCCCATTTGGCCTCTAAAAGCTGGTCTTAGAGAAACAATTAGATCGATGAAAAAGGTGTCCGTATGAAAATCATTTGTATCATTCCAGCAAGACTCGCATCGAGTCGCTTTCCTAAGAAAGTCTTAGCTATGCTTGGCGAAAAGCCGATGCTTCAATGGGTATGGGAAGCTGCAACGAGTGCTAAGATATTCGACGAGGTTGCTTTTGCTATCGATGATCACGAAACGGCTCGCCTGATAGATTCCTTTGAGGGGAAATATCATATAACCTCTCCAGAGTGTCTTTCTGGAACAGATCGTCTACTTGAGCTTCAAGAAAAAGGGGTCATGTCTGGAGATATCTGGGTCAATTGGCAAGGGGATGAACCCTTTATCCATAAAGAGATGATCGAAAATCTTCTCCAATCGATTGAAGAGTCTTATGATATTTGGTCTCTTCGAAAAGAAATTGAAAATAAAGAAGAGATTGAAGATCCCAATGTTGTCAAAGTTATCACCGACCATAAAGACCGAGCCCTCTACTTTTCCCGCTCTCCCATCCCATACGATCGCGATGGTCTCGAAGATATCACCTACTATAAACATATCGGCATCTATGCCTATACTAATGATGCTCTAAAAGAGATTAGCACCTTCACCCCCTCACGCCTAGAGCTTGCCGAAGCACTGGAGCAACTCCGCTTCCTTGAAAATGGATTGACAATTCAAGTCCATGAAACGGTCCATGAAACCCTTGGTATTGATGTTCCTGAAGATTTAGCACGAGCAATGAATCGCATTTCTTCCCAAATTGTTTGATTTCTACTCAAATTATTTTTATCCCACTTGGTACAAATCCTAATTGGAGGTATCAAGTGGATGCATCAAGTATTAACTCAACCCCTTCTCCTTCCCCCACTAATTATTTCCCCTGTTTGCGCCCCATATATGAAAAAATCGCAAGCTTAGTTAAAGAGTTTTTCAGTTGGATGAGTCTTAGTTTTTATGGGCCTCCTCGGCCCAAAGAACCTTTTTATGATGCAGCTCGCTTTAATGATGCAAATAAGAAAGTAGATCTATTAAGAGATACAGCTCAGTGGGTTCAAATTGATAACTTTGTCAAAGGGATTGTTAACCTAGGCCCTAATGAAAATTTACTTAATGTGGATCCATCCATCAGGGTATCCCCCTTTATGCAAGTTGGGTATTATCAAAGCGAAAATTATCTTCCAGCTAGAAATTTTCTAAGCGTATGCCTTCCCCGACGGCAGATCATCTATTTCCCTAAGCTTCTACAAGAACACCT
>CBEWFH010000049.1:0-7820 GCA_965555895.1 uncultured Simkaniaceae bacterium | reverse complement strand
GCCAGCTTAGTAGAGGGGTGGCTAATGTCGCACTTCAGAGTTGAATCGGCGAACAGAAAGATTCATTTGGAAGTACCCTTTTAAATCAGAATAGGGTGAATCTACTTCAAAAAAGAATTATCTTCAAGAAATTAATTAATATGGAGTATCTTCTGGGGCGTTGTAGAGATGAGGGTTTTCATGTGACTTCTTTTCCTGAATAAGTTTTTTCAAGAAGGGGACAAGGATGAGAAGAATGAGTCCTCCAACGATTGAACTCCATCCTAAGATATTAAATGACGTTGAAAAAGTGGCGTTTGTTTGAAGGGGATTATTTATCTGGGTCTTATCAAAGCTAATCTGTGAGAAGTAGTTTGAGAGGGTTGCTGCAACCCCTATTATCATCAGCCAGGTTCCCATCATGAGCCCTTGGAGCTTTGCAGGAATCAATTGTCCAATCATCGCATAGCCGATAGGGGAGATAAGAATCTCACCGAGGCTTTGGAAAATATAGCTGATGATAATCCAGGAAAATGCCGACATTCCTTGGGCGTTTGCAAAGTGAATTCCGAGAGGGAGAATTACAAAGCCTATTCCAATTAGAAAGAGGGAGATTGCAAACTGGTAGGGGATCCGGACTATTTTTCCCTTAGCGCGCATCTTTTTTAGATAGTGAGCCAGACAAGGACCACCAATAATGATAATGATCGTATTGATGTTCATTAACCACTGAGGAGGAACAGTAAAGCCCATAATGGTATGTTTGACATTATGAATGTAGAAGAGGGTAAGTCCCATGGGGGCCATTTGATATAGGGTCCAAAAAATCAGAGAGGAAACTGCTAAGATTAAAAAGGCCCATATTTTTTTTCCTGCTTCGTCTATACGTTGCTGAAAAGCAATTCCACCTATGACTAGGAGCATGATAACTCCAATAATAATAATAAATTCGTTACTAAAATTCGAGTGATTGAGGAGCCAGCGAAGGGCAAAACTTAGGGCAACAATCATTAAGAGACCAATAATTCCTAAACGGAATTGTTTGCTTCCCTCAACGTGAGTAAGGTGCGTTCCAACATCTTTGAGGACTCTCCAGTTAATGAGGGTGATTGCTATGGTGATCAGATTACTGGCTCCCGCCGCTAAAAAGAGGACGGTATAATTTTGATCTATCTGAAAGAGTCCACTCATTGTAAAACCGATAAAGAAGCCGATGTTCATACCGCTATAGTTCCAGAGAAAGGCTGATTCACGGTTTTTATCATGGGGTTCAAAGAGTTGAGTCACCATGCAATTCACGCAGGTGACGTTGAGTCCACATCCCGTAAGAAAAATCGCAAGGCCCCAATAGAGAGAATCGAGACTGACCATAGATAAGATGGTGCACCCAAGGGTTTGAAAAAGCATCCCAACGCAAAAAAGGAGGCGGTAACTTAAAAAGCGTCCACCGATATATCCTCCCAGCAAGTGAAGGAAGTAATTAAAAGCGACAAAAGTTCCTGTGATAGCAATTGCGGTATCTGCCCCCAGGTTCAGCCCTTTTGTAGTATAGAGAACGAGTGTTGAATAGAGGATGCTAAAGCTCAGCGTTGAAAAGATCTGAATCAGAAAAAGGGTGCGGATTCCCCACTTTTTATCTTTAGTTAGTTCTAAATGGGTCATAGAAAGGGGAGTACTCCTTTAATAATATCAACTGGAACTTCGATGATTGTTTTCAGCCCTTTTTCGAGGAAGATGGATTGCATCATTTTCTGAACAATGATTTCTGAGATCTCTTGAATTGGGATCCCTTTGTCAGAGTGGATATTATCGAACTCTAATCGAGCAATGGGGGAGAGGTTGTGTACACTTCCATCTGAGAGGATTAAATCGATTTGGATGTTGGTGAGAATCAGCTTCTTGATGATCGCAGGTCTTTCAATGGATAAAGGGCTACCATGATCCTCAGCCATATTTTTCATGATCGTCTGCCAGTTACCCTCAGTTTGATCTTTATTATAAAGCTGAATGTTTACATAGACGTTATTGACGTAAATTTGATCTATGACGATAGGGTCATCAAAGTACTGACGGTAAGGGGAATTAATAGTGATTGTTTCAACTTTAAGAGATGTCGGAAGGCGAGCTTCTTTAGGGTTTCCCATCTGCAGCTGCTGTATTGTAAAGGCATCATTTTGAAAGTCGATATTCTTAATGGTAACGGGTACTTGAGTCTTATGGGAGATAACACGAGCGAGAATAAGAGGAGAATTAGCATAGGCTAGATAGGCAGCAAGAGCAATAACAATGATGATACCGAGAAGGATTCCAATGAGCTTCTTCATAATTTCATCGATACCCGATCAGAAGATAAAAAAAAAGCGCTTCGAGAATCAAAGCGCTTTTTTCTAAAAGATAGAAGCTGGAATTAGTATTCCATTCCTCCACCTGCCATCGCAGGGGAATTCTTTTTATCTGCAGGCTCATCAGTGATGATTGCTTCAGTTGTAAGGAGAAGGGAAGCAATTGATGCAGCAAATTCGATAGTGAGGCGAACGACCTTTGTCGGATCAATCACACCCATTTCAACGAGGTTGCCATATTCATCAGTAAGGGCATTCCAACCTTCATTGGTTTTCATTCCCATCACTTTTTGAACAACAATCGATCCCTCTTCTCCTGCATTTTTAGCAATTTGACGGAGAGGAGATGTGATTGCCTTCATGATGATTTCGCATCCCACCTTTGCACATCCGGTAAGTCCTTCTGAAAGTTTTTTCAAAGCAGGGATACAGTGGATGAAAGCACTTCCGCCGCCGGGGAGGATCCCCTCTTCAACAGCTGCTTTTGTCGCTTGAAGAGCATCATCAACGCGATCTTTTTTCTCTTTCATTTCCACTTCTGTGGAAGCACCAACGTGGATAATTCCCACGCCGCCAGAAAGCTTTGCAAGGCGCTCTTCGAGCTTCTCGCTGTCATAATCAGAGGTGCTCTCTTCGATTTGCCTTTTGATCAGAGCGATTTGCTTTTGGATTGCTTCCTTATCGCCAGCTCCCTCTACAAGGGTGGTGTCTTCTTTTTTGACGACAATTTTCTTTACTTTTCCAAGCATTTCAGGGGTCACAGTCTCAAGCTTGATGCCAAGCTCTTCGCTGATGAATTGCCCACCTGTTAAAATAGCGATATCTTGAAGGATTGCTTTTCTTCGGTCTCCAAATCCTGGAGCTTTCACAGCACAAACCTTTAGACCGCCTCTTAAGCGGTTCACCACAAGTGTTGCTAGAGCTTCACCTTCAATATCTTCTGCAATAATGATGAGAGGGCGTCCGCTTTCAGCAACAGCTTGAAGAACCGGCAAAAAGTCCTTCATAGAAGAAATCTTCTTGTCGTAAATAAGGACAAAAGCATCTTCGTAAACTGCTTCTTGGGTTTCAGGATTTGTAACAAAGTAAGCAGAGAGGTAGCCCCGGTCAAAATTCATCCCTTCGACGACATCAAGAGTGGTTTCGAACCCTTTACCTTCTTCAACAGTGACAGTTCCATCTTTTCCAACACGCTCCATTGCTTTTGCAATGATTTCACCTATTTCAGTGTCGTTATTGGAAGAAACGGTTGCAACTTGAGCGATTTCCTTTCGGTCTTCGATTTTTTTACTCATCTTCTTGAGCTCATCGGTGAGAACTTTAACCGCTTTTTCTATTCCATGTCTAATTTCCATGGGATTTGCTCCAGCAGTAACATTTCGAAGTCCTTCCGTGTAGATCGCTTCAGCAAGAATTGTTGCAGTGGTCGTTCCATCACCTGCTTTGTCATTTGTCTTGTTAGCCACTTCCATGACCATCTGTGCGCCCATGTTTTCGTGCTTATCTTCAAGCTCGATCTCTTTAGCAACAGTTACCCCATCTTTAGTGATATGAGGAGCGCCATATGCTTTATCGATTGCAACATTTCGTCCCCTAGGACCGAGAGTTACTTTCACTGCTGATGCAAGAGCTTGCACCCCTTTAAGAATCTTGTTTCTTGCGTCTTCTTTAAATTTAATATCTTTAGGTGCCATTAATTTTTTCCTTTTTATTCTTCAATTGTTGCAATAACATCATCAGCGCGAAGAACAATGTATTCCTCGGAGTCAACGGTCACTTCTTGTCCAGAATATTTGTCCATGAGAATGGTGTCGCCTACCTGCACTGGCATTGGAAGGATCTTACCTTCATCAGTTGTTTTCCCTTTCCCGACAGCAATAACGTTTGCCATTTCCTGCTTTTTCTTTGCAGAATCAGGAAGGATGATCCCACCTTTAAGAGGTTCCTCTTGCTCTAGTCTTTGAACAATAAGGCGATCACCAAGGGGTCTTAATGAAAGTTTCTTTTTTGTTTTTTGAGACATATTGTCACTCCTATTTGTAAGTGAAAAATTAAATCAAGTTTATACCAACGATTATAAAGTTGGAAGGATTTTTTTTCAACAAAAATTAGCACTAACCGCAAACAAATGCTAATAGAATTATGTTATTTGCGTAAGAATCGGGATTTAGGTAGGTTTCAGCTCCAACATATAGGAGTATTCATGGCAAAAGAGCGTAAGGAAGTAAAGGTTGACGATCAATGGGATGTAGAGTCCCTTTATCCCAATTTAGAGGCTTGGAAAAAAGAATTTACAGAACTGACAAAAAATAAATCTGAAAAAGCGCATTGGCCAAACATAGGGAACTATCAAGAAAAAATTGGAGAAGGTTCAGATAGTCTGACGGCCCTATTGAATGACACCTTAGATGTGGAAAGACGTCTATATAAACTCTATACCTATGCTCACCTCCGCCATGATGAAGATGTAGCGAATGCAACCTACAAGCAAGTTTATGATCAGATTTCCCTCCTTTATTTTGACTTTCAAAAAGAAACCTCTTGGGTCCAACCTGAAATTCTCCAGCTTCCCGAAAAAACCTTGGAGACGTACTTAAAAGACGCAAAACTAAGCGCCCACCATATTTACTTGGAAAAACTTTCAACGTTGAAGCCCCATACCTTAACTGCCGATAAAGAATATCTTCTATCCCTTGCTGGAAAAGCTCTTGATGCCTCTCAAAAAGCCTTTGGCGTTTTTAATAATGCTGATCTTAAGTTCGGAAAGATAAAAAATGAAAAAGGGGAAGAGATTGAACTCACTCATGGTTCCTATAGTCTTCATCTCCAATCTAAGGATCGAACCCTTAGAAAAAATGCTGTTTTAGGACTCCACAAGAAATTTCATGAATTTGAAAATACCGTTTCAGAAATGCTCAATGGGCAGGTGCAGCGAGATATCTTCGAAGCAAAAGCGCGGAACTATCCCTCGTCTCTCCATGCAGCGCTCACCCCCCATCAGATAGATACAGATGTTTACCATAATCTCATCTCAACCGTTAGAAAAAACCTTCCCGTTTTGCACCGGTATATTTCCTTAAGAAAAAAGCTACTCGGTTATGACAAGCTTCATTTTTATGACCTTTATGTTTCCCTCATCCCTAAGTTCGAAAAACACTATTCATATTCAGAGGGTGCCAAGCTCGTACTCGATGCTGTAAAACCTCTCGGCGCCGAGTACCATCAAGTTTTAGAGAAGGGTCTTGGAAAAGAAAGATGGGTCGATCGCTATGAGAATGCAAGAAAACGCTCAGGAGCTTACTCGAGTGGGTGCTATGATAGTGTTTCCTACATCCTTTTAAACTATCAGGGAACCCTCCGAGATGTGATGACCCTTGCTCATGAAGCAGGGCATAGCGTCCACTCCCACTACAGCAATAGTAACCAACCCTTCCAATATTCAAACTATCCCATTTTTGTTGCAGAAGTTGCATCGACTTTTAATGAAGAGCTCCTTTTTAGACACCTCATGGAAAAAGCAACAAGTAGTGAAGAAAGATGTTATCTCCTCAATCAGAAGATCGATGATGTCCGTGCTACTCTCTTTAGGCAAGTGCAGTTTGCAGAGTTTGAGCTCATGATCCATACCATGGGAGAAAAGGGGATTCCACTAACCGCAGCAACCCTTAAAGAGATTTATCGGAAGCTCAACGAAGATTATTATGGTCCCGATCTTACAATCGATCCTGAAATCGAAGTTGAATTTCTCCGTATTCCCCACTTCTATTCCAACTTCTATGTCTATCAATATGCAACAGGAATTAGCGCAGCCAATGCCTTAGTTGAAAAACTAATGAAAGAAGGGGATAGTGCCCGAAAAGCCTACCTCAAATTCCTCTCTTCGGGATCCTCAAAGTACCCTGTAGAACTTCTGCAAATTGCAGGGGTTAATATGAGAGAAAGTCAGCCAATACAAACCCTAATTGATCGCTTTAATGATCTTGTTAACGCTTTTGAAAAAGAATTTTCTACTTGCAGTTAAAATAAGACGAAGGGTATTAAGTAGCTGATGTTTATTAAATACAAAGATTATCGATAAAAAAAAATAAGTATAAAAAATCTTTTATGATTCTTAATGACAAAGGACTTCACACTCGGCCAGCAACAGAGCTTGTTAAATGTGCCCAAGCCTACAAGTCACAGATCTTCTTGATCTATCAAGGGCTCAATGTCAATGCTAAGTCCCTTCTTGGTATTCTCATGCTTGCCGCTGCACGTGGAGCTAAAATCGAGATCGAAGCTGAAGGGGCCGATGCGGAAGCAGCCATCGCAGCCATCACCAACCTTGCCAGCAATAAGTTCA
Source organism: uncultured Simkaniaceae bacterium (assembly GCA_965555895.1). Classification (GTDB taxonomy): domain Bacteria; phylum Chlamydiota; class Chlamydiia; order Chlamydiales; family Simkaniaceae; genus Neptunichlamydia. The sequence goes on along the minus strand of CBEWFH010000049.1, from coordinate 1,157 downwards.
ACATCCAATATTAATCTGAGTTTTTGATGTCACTAGCCAGCATGTAACTACTCTTCAATTGAGATAGTTTTGTCGAAGACCTCTTTTGTGCAGTAAATCGGGATATCGTTTTCGAGGGCGAGGGTGAGGCAGTCACTAGGGCGGGCATCAATCTCTAAGATATTACGCTTTCCATCAGTTTCTTGCTCCAAAAAGAGCCGAGCAAAGTAGAGAGTATCTTGGACATCAGTGATGACAACTTGCAATAGGGTGATATCGAGTCCATTGAATACAGAATTGATGAGATCATAGGTGTAAGGACGGGGCTTGATTTGGTCGGCAAGGTGCATCTGGAGATTATGACCCACGTGGGGAGAGGTATAGATAGCAAATTGCTTCTCTTTTGTTCCCAATATGAAGACGGTGTATTTTTGAGATTGCATGATCTTGTTGAACTGTATAGGAATAAGTTCAAAGTCCATTTTCCCCCCGGCTCTTTTCCCTTATTATACAAAATTTATGCCCAGTGATCAACCGTCCCGTTAGCCTTTCCGATAAGAACACGCCCCGCTTGGTTGAAGAAAAACCCTGTTTCTAAGACACCTGGGATCCGAAGAAGTTTTTCATGATCTTTTTCAGGATCATCTCGAAGGGATTCAAAATGAATGTCATAGATCATATTCCCATTATCGGTGATGTAGGGCCCATCGTTATTGTGCTCACGGAGAATACCTTGGAACCCGAGCTTCTTAATTTTATCGATGATTGCCTCTCTTGCAAAGAGGAGGAGTTCAACGGCAAGAGGATGGTTGCCAAGTTTTTCTACAACCTTGTTTTCATCAACAATCACAACCATTTCGCGGCTGATATTGGCTAGGATCTTCTCTCTGAGGAGAGCGCCACCACCACCCTTGATCATCTGCTTTTTTCCATCGATTTCATCTGCTCCATCCACGGTAAGGTCCACAGCGGTAATTGTATTGATATCGGCGAAGGGGATTCCCCCATCTTTTGCTAGGTTTGCTGAATTAATAGAGCTAGAAACAGCGCGGATAACAAGCCCCTCTTTTGTCCGCTCTATTAGCCGATTGATAAAATGAAAAACCGTTGAACCAGTTCCCAACCCAACAAGCATTCCACTTTCTACCAAATCTGCCGCGGCATAACCTGCTGCTTTT
>CBEWFH010000048.1:0-7874 GCA_965555895.1 uncultured Simkaniaceae bacterium | reverse complement strand
GTTTTTTTCAGCACATGCTCAGGTGAAAAAAGAAGGGGGGTATCTGAATAGTTACTATATAATTAACATTAACTCGCAATAATTTCACTTATGATTATTAAGAGTTAATATCGACACCGAAGTAATTGACAATCTTAAAAAAAATGCTTTCTGGAGAAATGACTCTTACAAAGGGAAAATTACCAGTTTATTCTCCTCGACAGAGGAATCCAAAATAGAAGAGCTCCACCTGGGGCTCTTTTTTTTTCAAAAAAGTAATGCATTAAAAGATCTAGTTTCATATCCTTCCATAAAACCTCAAAAGGGAGGCGGAGATGTATAGAGCGTTACTATTGATTCTTTGTTTATTATTCCAATGGGGAGCTTATGGAAAGTCATACAATACAGACGCTCTAAAAGAATACAAAGTTCTTTCACTCAGTTCAGCGATCATTGATCATTATTTTTTTATTACCGATGAACAATTGAAATCGATGACCAATGAAAAAGGGGGATGGGCTCCTATTGATTATGCTACTTTAACCTTTATTTTAGATAAGAATCAGGGGATCTCAAAGATGGTCCCTGGAGGAAGTGGCGCCAATGTCATCAAAGGGATGGCTCGGCTTGGGGAGAAATGCGCTATTATTGGAAAGATAGGGGCTGATGAAAAAGGTGAGTATTACTCTAAAAAACTTCGCGAGGGGGATATTGTTCCCCTTTTTGAGAAAGGAACGTTGCCAACAGGTCAGGCTATTTGTTTGATTACTCCTGATGGAGAGAGAACATTCCGAACCTATTTGGGAGCATCGCATAGTTTAACAGACCTGACCTTCGATAAAGAGCTATTTAACGATAAAATGAAGCTTTTTCACATTGAAGGATATCAACTAATTGACAGAGATTTAGTGATTCGGACCCTTAAAATTGCTAAAGAGGGAGGGGTGGCTGTTTCAATGGATTTGGCCAATATTGAAATTGTTCGAAGAAATAAAGAGTTTATCCACAATATCCTCGATAGATATGTCGATATTCTCTTTTGCAACGAGAGCGAGGCTAAGGTTTTAACGGGGACAAATGCTAGTGAGTCATGTGATAAACTTGCCGCATTTTGTGACATTGCTATTGTAACGATGGGTGAAAGAGGCTCATGGGTGCGAAGAGGAAATGAAAAGGTCTATATGGAAGCTCTTTCCGTCAATACAATCGACTCCACGGGGGCTGGTGATCTTTATGCTAGTGGATTTCTCCACGGATATTTAAGAGGATACCCCCTTAAAAAGAGTGCTTGGCTTGGAGCTCTTCTCTCCTCGCATGTTGTCAAGCGAGTTGGTACTGAAATTCCCGATACGGTTTGGGAAGAAATCCGGCAAGTGATCTCAGAGGAAGGAAAAGCTTTCGATTAGAGAGAGGATTTCATCTTCATCAAAAGGGCTCATCGACCAAGCTTTTAGCTGCCTAACAGCTTGCTCAGCAAACATCTCAAACCCAAAAACGACCCTTCCTCCCCTATTTTTAGCAGTATTAAGAAACTTTGTCTCTTTTGGATTCATGATGATATCAAATGCAACCGTTTTTTCTCTGATAAACTCAGGGGGAATCGCCATTTCCCCAATCTTAGGAGACATACCGACAGCAGTCGTATTAATGATGATGTCGTAGGAGCATCCATCAATCTGATCGATAGAAATTGCCCCTCCCTTGACTTGATGGGCAATGATTTCTCCTTTTCTTAGTGTACGGTTAACAATAACGACTCTTGCGCCGCGGGCAGTAGCCTCTGATGCAATAGCTCGAGCCGCTCCTCCAGCTCCAATAATCAAAACGGTTTTGTCGGCGACTTTTCCCCTTTTTTCTAGAGCATCTAGGGCCCCACTTCCGTCGGTGTTCATTCCAAACCACTCCCCCCCTTTTTTGATCAACGTATTGATCCCCCCTATTTTTTTTGCTTGAGGGTCAATTGCGGTAAGGTGAGGGGCCACTTCTTCTTTTAGTGGCATGGTGACGCTAAAACCTACAAAAGGAAGGTGATTAATCAGAGCAAAAAATTCTGGGACCTCTATAGGCTTCAGTGGAAATTTCACATAAACGGCATTTTTCTTAAGTTTTTTAAAGATTTGATTATGGCAAAGGTGACCGATACTTTTGTCGACAGGATCTCCAATAAGGGCATAGATCTCTGTTTCTCTATTCAATTGGTGAAAGTGATAAATATCGCATAGCTCAGAAAGGCTCAGCTGACCAGAAGCTGTTTTATTCCCGAGTGATGCATAGGTTAAAGGACTATCGACAACAGGACCTAAAATCCGGGTGATACTCCCCTTTTCCCCCATGCACATCCCCGCAACATTTTGATGCCTTTTGATAAAGACAAGCATCCTCAGAGCATCAAGTGAAGAACGAGCCATCGTTGCAATCTTGTAAATCCTAGGAGAGAACCCATCCATTTTCTTGAGGATTTCCACAAGATTTTCAGGAGTTTTTTCAAAGTTATGATAGGAGGAAATAATGGGGATAGAAGGATCAATTTTACATACGAACCCGCAGTCATACTCAAGATCAACATAGTCAGGTTTCAAAGTCAGTAGCTCGAGGAGTTTTTTTTCTCTCTCCCGCTCATTCCCCTCAAATTTTCCACCGTGAGATTTTTTTCGAAGAGTAAAAATAACGGGAAGCTTACTTTCAGTCTTGAGTTTAGAGATATGAGGGAGATCAATTTTATCCATCAAATCAAGACGAAACTCTATTGCCTCCCCCTTATTGGCAGCAGCGCGAATGGCCTCTCTTGCTTCTTCGAAACTCCCTTGAATACTTATTACTAACATTCCCTTCTTATAACCCATAGAGGAATTCTTGCAAATCTATCCCTTTTAGGGTACATGGAACAATATGGCAATCCTTAACCTTGGCCCTCCTCAGGGCTCCTTTTCACACGAAGCAGCAATCAAGCTCCATCCGCAAAAAAGATTATCTTTGCAAGCACCATTGATGAAATTTTCTTTCGCCTTGCCAAAAAAGAGATTTCAGAAGCGATTATTCCTATTGAAAAAGGAGAGTATTTTATTGAAGCGTCAATTGCAAATCTCATGAAGTATGACTTTTCAATTATCTCGAAAACTTCATTGAAGATCAGCTGTCACCTCTCTGCTAGCGATCAACAAATCGACCATCTTTTTACAGACCTCGACTCTTTTGAAAGGTGTCGGACAAAAATAATAGAGCTTTGCAGGGAGGCAAAAAGGATTGATACCCCGACAATGGCTCATAGCGCGATCCAATTTAAAGCACACCCTAAAAACAATGGCGCTGTCATTTCCCCTTTTGCAGGGCGTTACTATGATCTCCCTATTCTTGCTGAAAACATCGAGGGTGATGAGGAAATTTTTGCTACCTTCTTTTCTATTGGGAAATCCCCTCCAAAAAAGAAAGAAAAAAATCTCCTTTTACAAGAAGGGAATACTCCTCTATATTTTATGGAAGTAGAAGGGCATTTGGACGATCGCATTGTCCATTCCCTCTTCGAATCGCTAAGCAAAAAATATTTGATCAAACATCTGGGGTCATATCCTCTATGAAAAATACCGTTCCCATCCATTTCGAAAATGATCTCCTGAAAGACGAAAAGTTCCTAAAACTCCTTAAAGATCATCAAGGACGTTTTGCACTGATCACCGATAAAAAAATCGCTTCTCTCTATAGTGACCCTTTCCTCAATTTTATGAAAGAGCATGAGTTTGACTGCATCCTCGTCACCTTTCGAGGGGGTGAAAAATCAAAAACACGGAAATCTAAAGAAGAGATAGAAGATAAACTACTAGAGAAAAAACTGGGACGCGATACCCTTCTCATTGCTCTTGGTGGCGGTGTTGTCACCGATCTTTGTGGCTTTGTTGCTTCCACCTATTGCCGCGGCATCCCTTACGTTTCAGTTCCCACCTCCCTTTTAGGGATGGTCGATGCAAGTATCGGTGGGAAAACAGGGGTTAATGTTAAACAAGCAAAAAATGTCATAGGAGCCATCTATCCTCCCCTAGCGATCTTCATGGACCTTTCGATCCTTACCACTCTTCCTGATAAAGAAATTCTCAGTGGAAGTGCTGAAATCGTTAAACACGGACTTATCGCTGACAAGCACCTCTACTACGAGCTTGTCCTTGACCTTGATAAGTGGCAACAACGAGACCAAGGATTCCTGAAAAAAGTAGTCATTAAAAGCTGCAAAATTAAGCAAAAAGTCACTGAGCACGACCTAAAAGAATCTGGAGAAAGGAGGATCCTTAACTTTGGCCATACTATTGGACATGCCATAGAATCCATTGAAGAATATACCCTCTCTCACGGCGAGGCCATTGCAATTGGAATGATTGTAGAGTCTCTGATCTCTCAGAAATTAGGCCATCTTGAACAAGGAGATTTTGATGAAATCTATGAACTTTTTAAAATCATGGGATTCCCCCTAAAAATTTCCGATAAAGTGACCCTTTCTTCTATGAAAAATACAATGGGACACGATAAAAAAGCAGAAGGAGCCATTCCCCGCTTTGTTATTTTAGATGGGATCGGAAAAGTTCAATGTTTTAAAGGCACTTACTGCACAGCGGTTGAAGACACCCTTCTTGATGAAGCTCTCGGGTGGATGGTCGCAGAGTTCAACCAATGAAATATAGCGTCAAAAAGAGTATTCTTTCCGGAACCATTGAAATCCCCCCTTCAAAATCTCACACCCACCGCGCCTTAATCTTTGCCCTCTTAGCAATTGGAGTTTCAAAGATTGATAAATATCTCGACTCCCCCGATAGCGCAGCAATGTTAAAAACCATTGAGCACCTTGGAGCAAAAATCTCAAAATATGAAAGTTATCTTGAGATCGAAGGGGTCGGCCCCAAACTTCACCCCTCTGATGATATAATCAATGCAGCTAACTCAGGAATTGTTCTCCGCTTTATTGGAGCACTAGCTGCCCTGATCCCTGCTTATACCGTTATTACCGGTGATCACTCCATCCGGACACGTCGCCCCGTAAAACCCCTCCTTGAAGCATTAAAACAGCTTGGAGTTTTCGCAGAAAGTATGACGGGAGATGGATATGCCCCTATTATCATCAAAGGTCCCCTCGAAACGGGGTGCTGCACTCTTGATGGACAAGATTCCCAACCCATTTCAGCCCTCCTTATTGCTACCTCTTTTGCACAAGGCGCCTCAGAAATTCATGTAACAAACCCCGGAGAAAAACCATGGGTAGATCTCACCCTCTCTTGGTTTGATTTCCTAAAACTCCCCTATGAGAATCATGGCTATACCCATTATAAAATTCCAGGGGGTGCCCGCATTTCCGGTTTTAACTACACAGTTCCGGAAGATTTCAGCTCACTAGCCTTTCCCATTGCTGCAGCCCTTATTACCCAAAGTGAGCTCTCCATCACAAATGTCGATATGAATGATATCCAAGGGGATAAAAAATTCCTCGATTTTATCCGCCAAATGGGAGGAAAGCTTGAGTCAGAAGGACGGACACTCCATGTTAAGAAAAGTGGTCCTCTCAAAGGGCAAACATTCGATGTAAATGATACCATCGATGCGATCACTACCCTAGCCGTTCTTGGATGCTATGCCGAAGGAGAAACGATTCTTACTAACGGCGCTATTGCCCGCAAAAAAGAGTGCGATCGAATTCACTGCATTACCACCGAGCTTAAAAAGATGGGAGCTGCTATAGAAGAAAGAGAGGATGGTCTTCTCATTCGGGGCTCCAAACTAAGGGGAGCTAACCTCGAGACCTACCACGATCACCGGATGGTGATGTCCCTTACCGTCGCTGCCCTTGGCGCCGAAGGAGAGTCCACCATCGACGGTGTAGAATGCGTAGCAAAGACCTACCCTAACTTTAAAGAGCACATGAATAAGCTTGGAGCACACGTTCAATGAACATCGTCCTTTTCGGAATCAAAGGTTCAGGAAAAACCACATTTGGAAAACAATTAGCAACAAAAATCGGGTGCGCATTCATTGATACCGATCGCCTCATCGAAGAGGTCTATCAAATTAACCGGAAAAAAAAGCTTACCTGTCGACAAATTTGTGAAGAAGTGGGCCCCGTTACCTTCCGCGCCCTCGAATACGAAGTGATCCAATCCCTCCAAGATGTTCAAAACTCTGTCATCGCGGCGGGAGGAGGCGCCATGCTTCTCCATGACAACATCGATGCTCTAAAAAAAAGTAGCCACCTCATCTACCTCGTTTTTGACCGCGAAGCATTAAAAAAACGGGTTCTCTCAGCTGATCCCCAGCCCGCTTTTATTAACCCTAACGACCCCGAATCATCTTTTGACAAAATGTATGACGAGCGCGATGATTTTTATAAGAAAATTGGGGCAATAGAAATTAACGTCACCACTATGAAAGATGAAGCGGTGATCAAAAAAATCTGCGAGATGACAAAAGATGGCAAGCAATAGTTTTGGAACCCTTTTTCGAATTACCACCTGGGGAGAGTCTCACGGCCGTGGAATCGGTGTCGTCATCGATGGCTGCCCTGCAGGAATTCCCCTTACTGAAGAAGAAATAAACCTCGAGCTCTCCCGCCGCGCTGGTGGAAAAACACCCTATACAACACCCCGCAAAGAAAAAGACCAAGCCAAAATCTTTTCCGGTATCTTCAACGGAAAAACAACAGGCACCCCTATCTCAATTATCATCTTCAATAAAGATGCCGACTCCTCCAAATACGAGCCGATCAAAGATCTTATGCGCCCAGGTCATGCCAACTTTACTTACCTCGAAAAATATGGCATTTTCGACTACCGCGGTGGTGGCCGCGCTTCCGCCCGAGAAACAGCCTGCCGCGTTGCTGCCGGCGCCGTCGCAAAAAAGCTCCTCGCCCACTACCAAATAAAGGCCACCGCCTATATACATACCATCGGTGCGATCCCCATCAACACCGTCGATCACAAAGCCCTACAAGAAAGCCCTATCTTCTGCCCCGATAAACAGGCAGGACAAAAAATGATGGAAGCGATTGAAAAAGCTAAAGAAGAAAAAGACTCACTCGGCGGAATCATCGAATGCACCGTTGAAAATCTCCCCATTGGACTAGGGGACCCTGTCTATGAAAAACTCGAAGCAAATTTAGCAAAAGGAATGCTCACCCTACCCGCCACCAAAGGGTTTGAAATCGGTGAAGGTTTTAACTCTGCCAACCTCAAAGGGTCCGAACATAACGACGGCTTTACCACCGACTCATCAGGAAAAATCGTTCCCTCCACCAACCATGCAGGAGGCACACTCGGTGGTATTTCGACAGGCCTTCCTCTCACCTTCCGCGTAGCCTTTAAGCCCACCTCAAGTATTGAAAAGGCCCAAAAAACGGTCGACACCTCGGGCAAAGCCCAAACCTTCAAACTTCCCGAGGGTTCCCGTCACGACCCATGTCTCACCATCCGCGCAGTCCCCATCGTCGAAGCAATGGCATCCCTCACCCTCGCCGATACCCTCTTATTAAACCGCTCTTCTCAGCTATAAGGGGCGCTTCTCTCCAGATTGATTCTTTCCAACTGCAATAAAGGCATATTGCCTGTGGAGTTCTTGGTTTAATGTATCCATTTCTCCATATACCTCAGACTTAAACTTCTGTTGGATTTGTTCGATGTATGGAGCCGGAGCCCCCCATACTGCTTCTCTTCTTCCTTCCACCCACTTGTGATTGGCCTCTAGAATGGGTATACCATCTAGGCATATCGCTTCAACACCTTTAGCAAAGAGATCGAGAACCCTTCTCCCTACAAAAGTTGGTTTTAGAAGATAATGACGTTTATTGTTATATAAATACCCATGGTCTTTATATAACCGCCCTTTCAACCGCGAAGTGCGACAAATAGATAAAAATTGAAACTGGTCAG
>CBEWFH010000047.1:0-7892 GCA_965555895.1 uncultured Simkaniaceae bacterium | reverse complement strand
TTTAATCATCTCATTAGGGAAGCTTCAAATGTTGCACTTCGGAGTTGAAAGGGCGGAAGAAATTTTAACAGATTAAAAACTTTAAGTCAAAAAAAAGCCTGCGTATGGAAAACCTCATCTAAAGACCCATCATTCGCTAGAGTATAGACTTTATTTGGATGGGATTTTTCGGTCAGGCTTGTAAGGCTATCTGATTGAATAACAATGAAATCGACTTCATGAAGAGAAGAGAGGAGAGAGAGAAAATCCTCATCGGGATCGGTATCGATAAGGTAGATCATAAGCCGCTGATCAGCGGTTTGTTTAGAAAGTTTTTGAATATGAGAAAATAATCCACTCGAAATCCCATCTTCAGTGTTAATTCCAAGAATTGTGAGCTTTTTTCCCTTTAATGACTGTTCGAGGGCAAAAAAGTGATTTTCATCAAATATTTTGTTAGTAACATTTGTCTCTAGGAGGCGCTCGGCAAGCTCTGAGAGAGAAACACGGGCACATCCGAGCCTCTCAATGGCAATCCCTGCTGCAAAATTCGAAAGCTCGAGTCCTTCCATAAGGCTAATTCCCGAGGCAAAGGTCATCGTTGTCATCGCTAAAACGGTATCTCCCGCTCCTGTGACATCTTTTACTTCGCGAGACTTAACAGGAAAATCATACCGCATTTTATCTTGCTTAAAGAGGGTGATCCCCTCTGAAGAACGGGTCACCATAATCATTTCTGAGGCGGTCTGGGTAAGGAGGGAGTGGCCAATCGCATCGAGGTTAGAATCACTAGGAAGTTTTGAAGCAGCGAGCGCCTCTTTATAGTTCGGTTTAATCATCGTTGCGCCGCGGTATTTGGAGAAATCATCCCCTTTAGGATCAATAATCGTAGGGATTTCCCGTTCTCTTGCCAAATTAATCACCATTTGGAGAAGCGATTTTGTAAGGAACCCTTTTGCATAATCGGAAATGGCAATGACTTCGATTTGGTGCCCTATATCAGAGATATAGGCAATCACTTGGGCTTCTACTTGGCTAGATAATGGAGTAATACACTCTTGATCGACACGGATCAGTTGTTGAGCATCGGCAATGATGCGGTTTTTAAGGGGTGTCCTCACCCCTTTTTGGGTAAAGATCCCAGAAGTGTCGATCCCCTCTTCTTTAAGGAGCTCCTTGAGTCTATAACCCTCTTTATCATCTCCGACCCTTCCAACACCCACAACTTCAGCGCCGAGAGCTTTGAGGTTAAGGACAACGTTACCAGTTCCCCCAGGAAGATCTTCAGATTTTTGAACATGGAGAATAGGTACAGGGGCCTCCGGAGAGATCCGCTCTACACGTCCGGTAGTATAGGTGTCTAGCATGAAATCGCCAAGAACTAGAACCTTGGCAGGTTTCAAACGGCTAAAAGAGCCGAGAATCTTTACCATCGTTTGCCCTTGAGGAGATAGTTTTTAACATAGTCTTCAATTGCTGTATCAAATGTATAATCAGCTTTAAATGTTAACTGTTTTTCTTTTGCAGCATTTTGGAATTTATTCATATCAGCGCAGGTATAATTTTGATATTTTCCAAGGAGATCATCAGGCATCGGGACATACTCAATCTTTTCCTTTTTATCAAGTCCCTTAAAAACATTTTTCGCCATTGCATTCCAGGTGTTAGCCTCACCACTTCCCACGTTAAAGATGCCACAAATATCGTTATCCAAAAAGAAAGTGGTCATTTTAACTGCATCCTTGACGTAGAAAAAGTCGCGACATTGGTCTCCGTCGCCAAACTTATCAGGTTCTGACGATTTGAAAAGGCGAATTTTCCCCGTTTTTTGGATCTGATCGGCCATGTGCATGACCATCGATCCCATCCGTCCTTTGTGATACTCATTCGGCCCAAAAATATTAAAATATTTTAGACCAATAACTTTATTGAGAACCCCTTGCTCCTGAAGCCACTTGTCAAACATCTGCTTCGAAAAGCCATACATATTCAAGGGACTAAGAGAGTTAAGCTTCGACTCATCATCAGAAAAGCCCAAGGTTCCATCTCCATAAGTAGCTGCCGATGAGGCATAGATAAAGCGGTGGCCATGTTCCAGAGCATACTCAGCTAACCTCACCGAAAAACGATAGTTGGTCTTCATGAAGTAATCGCCATCATCCTCAACAGTACTTGAGCAAGCACCTAAGTGAACAAATGCTTCGACCTCTTGCTCCCTTCCATCCAAGTAATCAAAAATATCATCACGGGAGACAAAAGCAACAAACCGCTTATTCCGCAGGTTCATCCATTTCACCGATTTTCGAAAGTCATCGACAAGTAAAAGGTTATAAAAACCTTTGTCATTGAGGTAGCAAACCACTCCAGATCCTATAAATCCAGCAGCACCTGTCACTACAATGAACTGGTCATCATAAAGCTTTGTCTTCATCACCCCCCAATCATGACACAGAGGTGACTATTTTGGAAGGGTTTCTTCCATCTTGAATATCATATGAGTTAAAAGATCATCGACATACCCCTGAAACTCGGGATCTTTTGCAAAGGTTGGAAGGAGATAGCTCCACCGGTAGAGGGTCTCATTAGAAATCCCAAAAGCTTGGGCTTTAAGATATGAGATTCCCCAAAGGAGCCAGCTAGGTCTTGCTTGCATAGAGCCTCAGACAATGTAATGCCATTTTTGAATCACCTCATCACTTGCATAAACCTTTTCTTCATCAAGCGATGGACCAAAAAAAGAACCCCACTTTCTTCCTGATTTCCTCTTCAATAAACTTAAGGAGCGTTGCCTCGAGCCCTTCTGCATAAGGGATTATTTTTTGTAAATCCCCGATGAGATGACAAATTCTTCACGAACTCGATCGACCCAAGCGTGGAACTTCATCCCGGCATCAAAAGGAGAAGAGGTCTCCCCTACTTCCTTCAGTGAGTTCACATTGAAGTGGGTCTTTTCTCTAGGAAAATGGGTAATGTAGCGGATATCTGGAAATAGGGTTCCTACAAGAAAAGCTTCCGTCCCCTCTTCCATCCGATTTGTTTTGCAATACTCCTCATCCTAGATAGAGATGGGGCATCGGACCAGCAGCATTTAATAGTGAGAAAATAGATAAAAAAATTATGAGGGTACGTACCATTGTTTATCTCTCGAAATATAAGATGTTTTCCAAAATTGAATCCCTGGAAGAAAGGGCTCTTCAACAGGTCCCAGACAATAAAAACCGGTCCCACTTCCAGTCATTGCGACTGTTTCAAAGCCGAGGTTAATCAGTCCCTCTTTGAATTCCCAAAGATCAGGACGGAGGACAAAGGCCGCATATTCAAGATCATTGATTCCCTCTAAGCTTCCCGCAATAGTATTTCCCAGAAGTTTCTTAGGATCAATATCGTTCACATTGGGTTCGCAGTGGCGATATACAAGAGGGGTTGAAAGTCCACCTTCTGGTTTTGCCAAGTAAAGGGTTTCCTCCTCAAGTGGAGGAAGAGAAAATATCTTTTCTCCTCTACCTGTTGAGTAAGCTGTTCCCGTTGAAAAGAAGAAAGGGGCATCGGAGGAAAGCTCTCCTGCCCAAGCTCTAAGAGTCACTTCATCAATTCTCTGCCCATTTAACTCATTGAGCGCCCAGAGAGTTGTTGCAATATTCCCACTGCCACCACCAAAGCCCCCCTCAGCTGGGATCTTTTTTTCAGCATGGATGGCAATGGGCGATCGAAAACCGGTTTTTTCACGAAAAAGGGCTCGCGCCTTATGGATAAAATTTTTCTCATCAGTAGGAATAGTTTTATCGGTGCAAGTTAAACTGTCCTGATCTCCCACCTCGAAATGGAGGGTATCGCCAAGGGAGATGGCCTGCATGAGACTTGCAATCTCATGAAAGCCATCCAATCTCTTTTCTAGGACCCGAAAAAAGAGGTTAAGTTTTGCTGGTGAAAATAACTTCATTCTTTAGAGCGCTCATCAAGTTCTTCTTTCATCTCTTTTCCCCGCTCGCTTTTCATTGGCAGGTCTTCTGTTGCTTCCTCAGAAGAGCCTTCAGCGCCTTTAGCAGCAGCTTCAGCACCTTCTTCGACAACTTCAACACGAGGCTTTGGCTCTTGGACTTTGGTCTCGCCTTCGATTTTCAGTTTAAATGTCGCAAGAACATTTTCCTTCAGTCTCAAGTGAACCTCATGAACTCCAACCATTTTAATTGGCTTAGAAAGGATAACGTTCTTTCTTTCGATTGTTATCCCTTCTTGTTCACTCAGAATCTTGACGATATCAGCCACTGCAATAGAACCATATAGGTGTCCTTGAGTGTCGTTTTTCGCCTTGATTGTCAAAGTTTTGTCCTTAAGCTGAAGTGCTTGTACATCTGCGTCTTTTTTATCTTGAGCAGATTGAACTTTACGCTCTTCTTTCAGCTGCTCTTGCATCCGAATGGTTCGTTTGTCAGCAATTACCGCTCTCTTCTGAGGAAGAAGGTAGTTACGGATAAAGCCTAGTTTTGCTACTGCTAGTTCCCCTTTTTTCCCAAGATTTACTACATCTTCAAGAAGAAGAAGCTGCTTTTTTATAACTTTCTTTTGTTTCATCTATTAATCCTCCGCAACAAAGGATAAAAGAGCTACATGTCTGGCTTTCTTGATCGCATTCTTAAGCAATTGCTGATAGTGATGAGAAACTCCAGTAATTCGACGAGGAAGAATTTTTCCCCGTTCAGTAATAAATTTCCCTAAGATCTCAATATCTTTATAGTCGATCTCCTTAACTCCAGAAGTCTTAAAGGGGCACGTTTTTCTTTTCTTAAACCCAAAACTAGGCCGTCTTTTCATCATGGTTCTTTCCTCACTTTTCCACTAAGGTTTTAAATTCGATTTTCTCGACAACTTTTTCCGCTCGCATAGTAACGTAACGGATTAAATCTTCGTTCAAATGGTACTCTTTCCACATATCATCAATCAATGATGGGTAAACTGAGAAGTAGAGGAGAAAGTATTGCCCTTGCTTATGTCCATCAATTTCGTAAGCAAGTTTTTTTCTTCCCATCTCATGAATCTTGTGGATTTCTCCACCATTTTCTTCGATGGTTTTAGTGATCCGCTCCAAAGATTTTTTGAGAGCGTCTTCGCTAAGTGATGCACTAAGGATGTACATCCCTTCGTAGAGTCTTAGCTCTTTTTTAGTCATGTATGTTCCTTCATTTCTTGAAATAGCCACTCATCAATAAATTCTACTACTTGAGTGGTGATTTCGGGGATTTTTTCTTGTTCTTCTTTCGTAAAAGGGGCTAAAACATAGTCTTCTAGATAGCCTACCTCAGGCTCGCCAATCCCAAGTTTGAGACGTTGATACTCTTGGCTTCCCAAACTCTCTTCGATACTTTTAAGACCATTATGGCCTCCTGCGCTCCCTTTTTTCCTATAGCGGAGAGTTCCAAAAGGAAGAGCAGCATCGTCGGAGAGGATCAAAACCTCTTCGGCTGGAATCTTATAAAAAGACATTGTTTTTCTTACGGCTTGACCAGAGAGATTCATATAGGTCGTTGGAAAAAGGAGGAAAACCTTCCCGCTCTTCCAAGATCCTTTAGCAATCTTTCCTTTTAAATCACCCTCTTTCTTAAAGGTAAGGGAGTGTTTCTTAGCAAAAGCAAATAGGACCATCTGCCCAAGGTTATGCCGGGAAAGATCATACTTCTTTCCGGGATTTCCGAGGCCAACAATGAGTGCTTTTTTACTTTTGCTATCCATATTATTTACCGTTTTGCAATCACAATAAGGATTTCTTTTGGTTTCGCAAGGAGGCGAACCATTTCACCTGCTTCGATATCAGATACCCTTTTGGACTGCCCAATCTCAAGGCTTTTAATATCGAGCTTAAACTCTCGTGGGATATCCTCTGGAAGGCATTGAACTTTCACATGACGCTTGACAGCTCTTACAAACCCACCAAGTTTCACTCCAACACAATCAGCTTCCCCTATGCAGTTTATAGGGACCTTTATATCTACGGCAATCTTAGGCTCGAGAATTAAAAAATCAAGGTGAAGAACGCGGTAAGTCGTTGGATGATATTGAATATCCTTAACAATTGCTTTCTTTGTCTTTCCTTCAATGTCGAGTTCAAAAATGGTTGTCGGAAGATACCCTTTCGGGAGTGTCCGAATAACCGCATCAAATTCGGCTCCTTTCACAGTAATTCTATCGCACGGTTTACCCATTGAGTAAACAGCAGCGGGAATATTACCCTGATGTCTGAGCTTAGTAAGCTCACTTTTTGTTTCTCCTGTCCGTTTGGACACTGCGAGTTTCATAAATACTCCAGATTTACTTTCAGTCACTTTATTCTTGATGATAAGACTTCTTAAGTCCGTGATCGGAAAAGAGAGCTGATTGACTCGTTATTCACGATGCAATCAATTGCTTTTCCAAAAATCCCAGCCACAGAAAGGGTTTCAACTTTAGAATTGTCAAGCTCATCGGGCAACGGGACTGTGTTAGCAACTAAAAAGTGGTCGATCCCCGACCGTTTCACCATCTCCTCATTAAAGAGAGGGTGAGTGACTGCCGCAATCACGCGGGTAGCACCAGCTTTTTTCACTGCTTCAGACGCTTTTATAAGCGTCTCTCCCGTTGAACAAATATCGTCAACAAGAACCACATCCTTTCCCCGCACGTCGCCAATGAGTGCAAGTGTTTCCACTTCTTTTGCATTCATTCGCTGCTTATCAACAATCGCAAAGCCAGCTCCCATTTCGGTCGCCATTATGCGGGCAAGTTTAGCACTTCCCACATCAGGGGCACAGGCAACTAGATTTTTCATTCCGAGTTTCCTAATCCCTTCCGCAAACAAACTTTGCGCATAGAGATTATCGACTGGGATATCGAAAAATCCTTGGATCTGCTCTGAGTGAAGATCCATCGTTACGACCCGTGTCACCCCTGCTGTTTCGAGCAGATTTGCCACGAGCTTTGCCGTTATCGGCACCCGTCCCTTGTCCTTGCGATCTTGTCGCGCATACCCAAAGTAGGGAATAACAGCAACAATCGTACATGCAGAGGCCCTTTTAAGAGCATCGATTAAAATCAGAAGCTCCATGAGATAGAAGTTGGGGGTTTTCGCAATACTTTGCACCACGAAAACATCCCGACCACGGACATTCTCTAAAATTTGAGCGCCTATCTCACCATCAGGGAATAATTCAATTTGGGTCTTTCCAAGTCCAATTCCCAAGTTTTTTGCAATCTCTTCCGAAAGTTTCGGATGGGAAGTTCCCGAGAAAAGCATAAACTGGTCCTTAGACATAGATTAACTCATAAATAACTTGGGGTGGGAGGGATCGAACCTCCGCATGCCGATACCAAAAACCGGTGCCTTACCTCTTAGCTACACCCCAGCATAATTGAACGATGATCTATGCTAACTACTGATACAATTCTTTTCAACCTATAGATTAGATTTTGTCAGCAATTCCCACTAAAGAAAATTCCATAGAGGGCTAAAAAAAATGTTTCGTAAAATTTTTTTCATTCGTTCCCATTGATTTTCAATTAGTTAAATAATTTTTTAGTGAGAATTGCTGTGCAAATTTATGTGGGTATAGATTTTATTCCCCTTCTCCTTTACATCTTCTCCTAAAAAAGTGTTTTTTAACATGATAATTTCACAATTATCTAGTTCCTGGTCAGACTCCCCACCTGTCATTAAAGTGGATCCATTAACCTGTTTGCCTCCTGTCATTATTTTTGAGCAGCACTATGATACGGCGCCAAAACATCTAATAAAAAAGCTACTTCAAGGGGGAGTCGGGTATGATACGATTTGCTTCGAGGCTCCTTATAATTTAAATGAAAAGGCCTAGTACAGGTAAATGAAAAGGCCTAGTACAGGACAAAAAAATCAGGGTAAAGTAACCCGTTGATATGCAACACTTCCT
>CBEWFH010000046.1:0-7939 GCA_965555895.1 uncultured Simkaniaceae bacterium | reverse complement strand
AATAACCTAGAGAAAGAAAAGAGAGTACATTATTTATTATAATAAAGTGCCCCCCGCGAAGCTACCAGTGCCGAGTTAATGATGAACGAAAAAATTCCAAATTTCTGAAAATCAACAGGATGTTTTTTTAATAGAACCTAATATTTCTTTTAATCGGGAGTCTGATATGATCCTTTGCTATGAAAAAGACAAGGATTGCCATTGTAGGGCGCCCCAATGTGGGGAAATCAGCCCTCTTTAACCGGATTGCCAAGAAGCGGATCGCCATCGTCGATGAGATGGAAGGGGTGACCCGTGACCGTTTGTATGCAGATGGAGAATTCTTTGGTCGCCCTTTTGAGGTCATTGATACCGGTGGGATTGATAAAAAAAATGACATCCTTTTTGCTCAAGAGGTTAGGATGCAGGCAGAGATTGCCATTGAAGAGGCAGATAGCCTCATCATGGTGGTTGATGCACGGATCGGTATTACAAAACTAGATGAGCATGTCGCTCAGCTACTTCTAAGAAGTGGCAAACCTCTCGTTTTAGCAGTCAATAAGATCGATAATGAAGATGAATCGGCTCTTTCTACTTTTTATGGACTAGGGATAGAAGAAGTTATTCCTGTATCAGCCATTCAGGGGCGGAATATTGTAGAGATTTTAGAACTCGCCCTAGCTCCTTGCCCGATTGTGGAAGAGGTAGAAGAGGCAAAAGGGATTAAGATTGCCATTGTAGGGCGCCCAAACGTTGGGAAATCAACCCTTATTAATACCCTATTAGATGAAGCACGGTGTGTTGTCAGCCCTATCGCTGGGACAACAAGAGATTCGATCGATGTATCTGTCGAATGGGAAGGAGAGACCTTTACCATTATTGATACAGCCGGGATCCGGAGAAAGAAGTCAGAGCATGAAGTTGTCGATAAGTTTGCGGCGATCCGGACAGAGCGGGCTATTGAGCGTGCTGATGTTTGTATACTTATGCTTGACTCTCAGAAAGGGATGACAGCGCAGGAAAAACGGATTGCAAATACAATTGAAGAGAAGGGGAAAGGATGTATCATCTTTTTCAACAAATGGGATCTCATCAAGGGTTTTCGGATGGAGCACTGCAAGAAAAGTCTGGAGATAGAGGCTTCTTTTGTCTCTTATTGTCCCACCCTATTTGGCTCTTCCAAGACGGGGAGGAATCTTGATATGCTCTTTCCTCTGATCCAAGAGGTTCACCGCTATTTAGGGACACGCATTTCTACTGGCCAGCTTAATAAATTTGTAGAGGGAGCCATCCGCAAAGCTCATCCTCCGATGCTTCAAGGGAAACGGCTCCGAATTTACTATATGGCGCAGATCGATGTTGCTCCTCCACGCTTTGTTTTCTTTGTAAATAACCCTGATCTTTTTGGGGATACTTATAAGAAGTACCTCATCAATCAATTCCGAAAAGCCTATCGATTTACCGGCGCTCCCCTCGTCTTCTATTTAAAAGGGAAGAAGCGGCAAGAGAAAAAGGAAAGCTCTCATGAAGGAGACTTTTTAAAAGAGGATCTCCGTTTTGAAGATGAAAATGTGGGATCCCACTTAAATTCTGTCTCATCAAACGTCACCTTTCGATAGACCCATTCTTCTTTGTTTTCTCTGAGAAGACGGTCACACCCCATGATATATCCTTTAATAAATCCATATCGCCTCATTGAAAGGAGCATGTAGCGGGAACTCGTTGGACGAAAGTGACTGCGGGGCCCATTAACAGGGGAGATGATATTTTGATGGAAGAGGATCACATATTCAGAGAGCTTTGTCATGAGCCCCCTTTTTGTCGGAACAGGGGGGATTAAGCTTTTTCCGGGGACAAGTTCTTGATCTTTTCCCCATGGGTGAACATAACCAACTTCTGCAAAGAGGGGGAGAAAAAAAAGAGATAAAATAAGGACCTTTTTCATTAGAACCCAAATTTTAACATAAGGACAGGAAAGAGGCCGTTTCTATTCAGGGCAGGATAGGCAAGGTCTTCATAAAGACGTTCGTTATAGAGTTTAGCACTTTCTCCAGCTCCATAGATGCCGCCAAAGTACCATCCTGCTTCGAAACTCGTTGTGATGATCCCTGCCGCTAAGTGTCCATGGGTATAAAAATGGACAGCAGCCCAAATAAAAAGACCATTTAGGAGAAAAGAGGTAAGGGCCGATTGCTTTTGTCCCACATAGAGATAACCTGCTCCTGGGACAATGGCATTAAATGTTTGCGCTTTACTAACAGATTTTTTTTTCCCGTCGTAATTGTTTAGAAGATCTGTGAGGTAAATTTTCGATGGATCGCATCTCTCTGCTATCCGAATTTCATCGAGATTGCCCTCAATCAAGATTGTTGAAAGCTCTAGCTTTCTTGCTGTTTCTGGATAGTGGTGCTTAATGACCCTGAGGACATACTCTGCCTTTTCCTCAGCGCCAACCTCTAGGTAGCTCTCATACATGATGATAAGGAGGTCATGATAGGCAGGGAAGGTCTTATCCGCAGTGTAGAGATATGAGTGGATAAATTCTTGGGAGACCTCTTCATACCGCTTCCCTAAATAATAGGAGAGGAGAATTTGGTATTGGACCTCCTCAAGGCGGACCCTATTTGTAGGAGGAAGGAGAAACTCTGCACGTTTATAAGAGGTAATAGCTCTGTAGAGATCAAGATGCTCTGCAAACTTTTGAGCAATAAGATATTCCTGTCCCCAAGGTTCCGATCGTTCATGTGGCGATAAAGGGGGAAAAGCTGCAGGAAGACTTTTCAAATACTTATCCTGAACAGAATAATTGACTTGGGGTTCAATCTTATCGGTAACGCGGTAACATCCAGCTAAGGAAAAAAGGGCTAAAACTACTAACACTATCCGTTTCATAGAAAGAGATCATATCACAAAACTAGTAAAAGTCTATTTCTCTCTGACCTCTGTGTTCTCTATGGTAAGAAACTATAACCACAAAACTCAGGTTAGTAGGAGTCGTCAGGGGTTTTAACCATTTCTAGACCAGCATCAAAATCTTCAGCAATAGTTTGGTTGCGGTAAAGATCTTCTTGTCTCTCAGTGATCTCTTTATAAGTGTCGAAGGACTTGATGATATGAGGGCGGACAAAGATAATAAGATTGGAGATGTCCACAACTTTTTCGTTATCGCTGAAGGCAGCTCCAATAAGGGGAAGGCCTCCTAAGCAAGGGATTCCAGTTTTATGGTAAATTTTAGAGTTATTCATCGATCCGCTAATCACAAGGAAACTTTTATCTGGAACACTTACAACTGTTTTGGTACTCGATTTTCTTGTGGTGATTCCTAGGACGCCTGTGGTACTCACCGAAGAAGAATCACCTGCATTTATCTGCTCAGAAATATCTTCCTCAATCATAAGGGTGATCACGTCGCTGTTTCCAACAACAGGGGTGATGCTAAGGCTGACCCCTACATCGCGGTATTCAAGGTTAGAAGTTTGTACATTTGATAGTCCTTGGTTGTAAACAAAGGAACCGGTATAAGGGATGTTTTCACCGACAAAAATCGTCGACATCTTGTTGTCTTGAGTAATAAGCTTTTGACTCATCACAATAATAGTATCTCCATCATCACGGATCGCATTGATTAAAGAACCAAGAGCAAAATAAGATTGTCCTTTATGGAGAATGATATCACCAATCACCCCAAGATCACCTCCTCCAGCAGAGAAGGGGATAAACGATCCGGTGGGAGTATTTGAAGCAGTGATACCATGAAGGTTAGTCGAAAAGGTACCTAAAGGATCTGTCACTCCTGCAATTGTAGCAGGGAATCCGCCCGTGGCATAGGAAAATTTATCGCGATATTTTCCTTGAGATCCCCAACGAAGTCCAAACTGGAGATTATTCTGCATGGTTGTCTCAATAACTAAGACTTCAACGAAAACCTGCTTAAGAGGGATATCGATACTCTTGATAAGTTCTTTAAGTTTTGCTAGGGATTCCGCTTGTCCTGTTGCAATGAGTGAGTTGGTTATGTCGATCCATTGAAGGGTTTTAATCGCATCAACGAGGTTGTCATTAACCTTAGTTTTTGATTTTCCAAGATCCGTTCCGATGAGTTTGATTGCATCTTGAATCTCAGCACCGCTGTGGTATTGCAATTTGTAGATGAGGAAACTCATATCAGAGATCGATTCAATGCCAGGTTCTCCTTCAGGAACGCCTGGACCAGGAATATCAAATCGTTCTAAGAGACCTTGCACTTTATTGCCATCTTCTTGGTCACCAGAAATGAGGATTGAAGAGGTTTTCTCCATCCACTTTAGGTTATTAATAACATCAAAAAGCTCTTTATCGGAGACTCCTGAAGTCATAAGGTTTTGCTCAAAATCTCTAAGGATTTTGAGCAGCTCTTCTCCGGGAACAAACTTTGGTTTATAAATTAGATAGCCCGTTGGAGAACGGGCGGGTGCTTCATGAGCAAGCCCTGGAATGTCAAATTTTTGAGCTAAGCTAACTGCTTCTTGAACAGCTGAAGGGGTCCCTGTAAAGATGATCGAATTAGTATCCTGAACAAAGCGCATATTGTTAAGCGTTGTAAGCAAATCATCTTGTGTTGATCCCGCTCTCTTTAAATCGGAGCTCATGTTTCTCAAGTACCCCATTAGAGCTTGGCCTGTAAGGTATTTGACTTTATAAATTACAAAGGTTGTTTTCCCCACCTGCTTGACCTGTTCTTCAGAAGGGGTATCTAGCGAGGGAAGAAGACCTTTAACTTTCTCAATAGAACTCACTGTCCCTGTAAAGAGGACCGATTTACCATTTGAGACAAGACGGGTGTTTTTAAGGGTATTGATCAAACTTTTATCAGCAAATCCAGAGCCTTCCATATCATCAGCAACCATCCGAGCATGACGTCTTAGGTTATCGGCAGAGATGTGGATAGGTTTATAGACATAAAATTCACTTGCTTGGGGGGCTGCTTCAACAGGAATGTCAAAAGTGGGTACAATCTCTTTTACACGTGAAATAGCATCTGGAGTTCCTGTAAAGAGGACCCCTGTTCCTTTTGAAACAACGGTTCCTGAATTAAGAGCAGCAATCAGGGTGGGATTAGCAAGGCCAGAATCTTTCATTTCGTCAGCTGCGTGCCCTGCTTGTTTGATGATGGCATCAGGAGTTTGATATTGTGGTTTGAAGATATAATACTGAGATGTTTTTGTCTCTTCCTGAGAGGGATTATCAAAAGTGGGGGCAATTTGTTTAATGCGGTCAATTGCATTTGGCGTCCCTGTGAAGAGTACGCCCGTTCCATTTGAAACAACTGTTGCTGAGTTTAGGGCAGTAATCAGGTTGGGATCAGTAAGGCCAGAATCTTCCATCTGATCTGCAGCATGTTTTGCTACTCTAATGATTGTTTCTGGGGATTGATGTTGGGGTTTGAAAATATAATATTGTGTCGCTTGAGATTCTCGTTCTTGATTGTCATAAGAGTGGGTCATCACTTTGATCTTCTCTATCGCAGAAGGAGTTCCAGTAAAAGTGACTTGGTTTTTATTTCCTGAAAGGCGGGCTGAGTCCATAGCACTTATAAGGTCAGGATCTTTAAGCCCGGACTTTTTAAGTTGATCCGCCGAACGCTTGATATCACTAATCAACTTTTCTGCAGAAATAGAGGTGGGTTTATAGATATAGAATTCGGAGGTTACCGGACTTTTAGCAGTATCGAAGGTTGAAGCAACTTGTTTTAACTTTTCAATCCCGGTTGGAGTTCCTGTGAACATAACAGCGGTATCATTTGAAACGAGAGTCGCTGATTTCATTGCATTAATGAGCGTGGCATCATCAAGGCCTGCGTCATCCATATCATCGGCAGCTGAAATTACTTTATTACGGAATTCCTCTGGAGTCTCACCAGTAGGTTTATAAACATAAAAAGAAGAGGATGTAGGTGTTGTTGTGCGAGGATTGTCATACGTTTCGATCAGTGTTTTGATCCGATCGATAACAGAAGAAGGACCTGTAATTACAAGAGAGTTGCTTGATTGGATCCACTTGATATTATCGATCGAGTTGGTCAGTTCCTTTTCTTCAGCACTGCTCCCTTTGATTGATTTAGCTGTTTGTTCGAGTTCCTTTAAAACAAGGTTTCCAGGGGCGCTTTGAAGCTTATAAACAAAATAGGTAGATTTAGACTCATTAGCAATTTCAGCGTTATCAAGAGTGGGAATGATCCCCCTGATTTGTTTAATCGTATCGTTTGGTCCTCTGAAGACAAAGGAATTGGACTGGGAGATGTATTTCATATTGTCGATCGTTTGGCCAAAATTTTCGTCAGAAGGGATCGATTTTGCAATTTTTTGGAGTCCATCCTCAACATAATCGGGGCGTACAAATTTAACGCGGTAGATATAGGTCGACATCTCTTCAGGTCTAGGTCCCGTTGGCTGGTCCATCATTGAAACAAGTGCGCGAATTCGATTGAGAGATTGTGAATCTCCAGTAAAAGTGATTGTTTCCTGAGAGGATGAGATTTTTGCAGAGTTTAGAGCTTTTAAGAAGGCAGTATCGGTAAGATTTGAATTTTTTAAACTTGTATAAGTATCTTGGATTTGTTTTAGGAGATCTTGAGGAGTTTCATTTTTAGGTGTGTATATAAAGAAGTCGTTGCTTAGGGGGGTTTTTGAAACGTGATGTGCTGCAACATCAAAACTAGGAAGAATTTGCTTTAATCGGTTGAGTGAGCGTTGATCCCCAGTAAACATCAAAGAGTCATTTTCTTTGATCCATTTCATCGAAGCAATCGCATCAATCAAATCATTATCTGGATAGGGAGCTTTCTTAAGATTTTGAACCATTTTCTCTAGAGATCTTGAAATTTGATCTTCGTCGCCATATTTGATCTTATAGATGTAGAATCCCCCACGGATATATTCGAGCTCTTGTTCACTATAAGGGACATCTAGGCTAGTCAAGATAGTTCGTACTTCTGTTAGCGATTGAGCATCACCAGTGAAGAGGAGGGAGTGGCTTTGCTTAACAAATTTCATGCTACTTAGAGCTTGAACGAGATTTTGAGCTGTCGGGCCCATTTGAACAAGATTACTTTCAATATCCTTGATGGCTGATTGCAAAACATCGGCCGGTTTGTTCATAATATGATAAATGAGGATGTTATCTGAAGATAGGGGACCTCGAATCCCTCTTGCAAGTGATGGAGGAGAATCTAAATCTTCTATAATTGCGATTGATTTTTCAACTAAGTATGGGGTTGAGACAATAAAGATTGTATTCGTTGCGCTCTGGGGAACAAAAATAAGGGGATTTCCTTCAGAGATTGGAATAAGGATTTGATTGGCAAGAGCAATTAAATTTTCTGGAGAATTATTTCTGACAGTGTAGGAGTCAATTTCGAGAGATGATTTTGGGACATCTATACTATAGAAGAGTTTGTGGATCTCTTCGATGTTTTGAGTAATATCTGTGACAATGATGTGCCGAGTTGTTTCAGAGACTTCAACAATCGCGCTGGGAGAGAGGAGAGGAGCAATCAATCCTGCGAGAGTTGCAGGATTTGCATTTTTTACTCGGAAGACACGGGTCATAATAGGAGGGATGATGTCTCCTTCTAAAGGAACTTCCGCAGAGACTACCGTTGCGATTTGTCTGAGTCCTGATCCTTTGGAAATAACGAGATTGTTTCCTTGTTCAATAAGATCTAAGCCATTGAGTCTTAAAACTTGGATGAAAGCAGCCATAATATGGACAAGTCCAGTTGGCTCTTCAGAAACAATTGAGACATTAAAAGTGAGGTCTTGTTCCTCATAGATAAAGTTGACTTTCCCAATTTTACTGATGAACTTGATCAGCTCTAAAATTGGAATACTATCAAAATTAATCGTATATCCTTCACCGGTTTCAGGAGGAATAAAGCTTTCATCGGGAGCGGTTTTTTCTTCAAAGCTTTCACCGCTTTTTG
>CBEWFH010000045.1:0-7960 GCA_965555895.1 uncultured Simkaniaceae bacterium | reverse complement strand
AATAGATTCAAAAATTTGTTTTAGTTTCCTGTGCCCTGGATGCTTACCAAATTTAATCGATCTCTAGGGAGCCACTTGCAAAAATCGCGATGGTTGCTTTTTCGCACTTTTCACAAATTTGGCCAAATAATGCAAAAACTTCTCAAAAAATCGACTGATCGGGACTTTTAACTCAGAGATGTGTACTAGGTACACTGCCTAACCCAAGTGTATTTTGACGATTTCACGCTGTGAACGACAGTAGGTCTCTTTAATGAAAAAGAGGGAAAAAATCAAAGCGATTGCATAAAAGATAGGCATTAAAAAGAGCCCATGTTGAAAGTTTGCAACCGTGTATTGATGTGATCCCTCGGGAACCCCCCATTCAATTAAATAACTGATAATAGGAGGAATAAGGGCTGTTGCAAAGGTGATTATGGAATTGTTAAATCCAAGGGATGTTGCTTGAAGGTTTTCCGGGACGTTCTCAACAATGGCGGCAAAAGCAGGACTACACCCTGAGCTTGCGAGTCCGATGCAGCTGAAGAGAAAACCATAGACAAGCAATTCAGTTGTTGGGAGGTAAACGATCAATCCACTTGCAGTCATCCCAATGAGTGAGGTCATTATTAAGGGGGTCTTTCTTCGTTTCATGCTATCTGAAATCTTTCCAAAGAGGGGAGCCCCAACTGCGTATCCAATCCAAAGCATTGAAGAAAGGGAGGCAGCAACTGTGCGGGATAGACCACGAGATTGAAGGTATCCTGTTCCCCAATAGGCGCCCAAAAGAGGGAGGGAGATATAAACAAACCCAGAAAATAAGACAATTATCCAAGCCTGGGGGTTTCTAATCAGGCTTTTTAACTGAGCTATAAAAGAATCTTGATAGGGATTGAGATAGATAATATCACTTTTAGATCTTGAAGGGGAGTTTCTGACAAAAAGGCCGATCATGACCGCTAAACAGATTCCAAACACTCCAATCGCCATCATAATGAGGCGCCAATTGTTGTTAAACAGACTTAATAGATAGGAAAGAGGGCCACCCGCTAAGAAAGGGCCCATCGCACCGATGAGATTTGCAATTCCTACCATGAGAGCAAAATGCCTTTTGGGAAACCAATTCAGAGCTAAAACAAGAAGGCTCACGTAAGCGCTTGAAGCCCCAAGCCCCATGAATAGGCGCCCTACAAATGCGGTTGCAAAATAATGAGTAATTGAGAACCCAAAAACCCCCAACGCGCAGAAAATAGCGGAGAAAGTTAAGAGTTTTCGGGCTCCAAACTTATCCACAAGGATTCCCACAGGAATCTGCATGAGCGAACAGGGAAGATAATAAGCTGCTGTAATCAAAGAGTAGCTCGAAGCATCCAGATGAAGATCTTGCATGATCTGTTCCGAAACCGTGGAAAGAAAGACCTGTAAAAAAAATTCATAGAGAAAAAAAAGAGAAGCAAGCCACCAAACGAAGAAGGCTAGAAAAGAAAGTTTTTTCTTCATCAACTTTCTATAACGTTTGGTTCAATAATTGAAGACTCCAACTCAATATTGGAAGGCTGATCTGCTTCAGACAAACAAATTTCAATCACCCCTTGTCCTTCATAAACGTGGGGGTGCGTGGTGATTGCAGAAATAATTCCAGATTGAGGGGCAAGGATATCTACATTCATAGAGGTTCCAAAAGGGTCTGCAATGGTTGCTATTACCTGGCCTTTTTCCACTTTTTGTCCAACTCTCTTTCTAAAATGGAAGAGCCCGCTTGTTGAGGCATGAATCCAAAGGCTTTTAGGGATGGTCAGTGTTGAGATCTTTTTAGGCTCAGATTTTAATCGAATCATATTGAGTGCCTTTAGAACTTTTACGACTCCTTTGACACCAATTTTTGCTGAATGGGCATCTGTGCGATGAGCTTCTCCTCCTTCATAGATAAGTGTTGGACACTTA
Organism: uncultured Simkaniaceae bacterium; assembly: GCA_965555895.1. Classification (GTDB taxonomy): domain Bacteria; phylum Chlamydiota; class Chlamydiia; order Chlamydiales; family Simkaniaceae; genus Neptunichlamydia. The sequence continues at coordinate 6,037 of CBEWFH010000045.1, read as the reverse complement.
GGTCTTCCTGATTCTGAATAAAAGAATCCTGTTTTTTCGTCAGAAGGGCGAATGATTGGGGCGCCAAATAACTGAGCAAGATGAGCCGCTTCTTGGTCTTCCGGGTGATAGTAGACTTGAGGAAGCTTGTAAATGTTGCTTTCCCCACATCGGAGATTGATGCAGTGGGTCATGAGGCTAATCACTTCACTTGTAAATAGATGGGCAAGCCGTGAGGCAAAAGATCCTTTGTGAGACCCTGGGAAGCTATTGGCTAAGTCGTGGCCATCTGGAAGAAGGCGCGTATGATTGATCAGTCCATAGACATTCATTACGGGAATGCAAATCAACGTTCCTTGTAAGTTTTTGAGCAGGCTAAGATTGAGTAAACGGTGAACAATATCAATTCCATTGGCCTCATCTCCATAAAGAGTGGCACAAATTAAGATGCGAGGCCCTGCTTTTTTTCCATGGATGATGTGCATCGGAATGTGCATAGGGGCACAAGAATAAATTTCTGGAGTGGGAAGGGCAAATGTAAGTTTTTCCCCTGGTTGAATATCGACGCCACAAATAGCTAACACTTCGTTTTTCATTAGCAGTCAGACTAACAGCTTCTATGAATTTGATCAACCGGTTGAAATAGCTTCCTTACCTTAAGGGACACGTCCTACGCAATTGGTGAGTTAATTATGGAAGAAGAGGACGACATCGCCATCTTGGACGGTGTATTCTTTTCCTTCGGAGCGGGCGACACCAGCTTCTTTGGCTTTGGTTCTTCCTGAGTGGGTGACCATATCAGCAAAGGAGACTACCTCGGCGCGAATGAATCCTTTTTGGATGTCGCTGTGGATTTTTCCGGCAGCTTCTTGTGCAGTGGCACCTGAAGGGATAGTCCATGCGCGGGTCTCTTGTTCTCCGGTGGTGAGGAATGTAATAAGACCGAGTGTTTCAAAGCCCACTTTAATCAATCTATCAAGGCCAGGTTCATTTAATCCGAGTGTTTCAAGGTATTCTCTAGACTCTTCATCGGAGAGTTGAGCGAGTTCTTCTTCAAGCTTAGCGCAGAAGGGGATCACAAGACTTTTTTCTTTAGCAGCGTAATCTAAAACAGTTTTGTAGTGGGGACTATCAAGTGAGGCTACTTCATCTTCTGAGAGATTTGCTGCATAGATGACATTCTTTGCAGTAATGAAATGGTAAGGGGTTAAGAGCTCATTTTCTTCTTTTGTTAGGGTCAGAGTGCGGACGGGCTCATTTTCATTGAGGTGAGCTTGAACTTTTTTAAGTGCTTTGAGTGTTGGAATAAGATCTTTATTCCCTTTTGCTTGCCGCTCAATTTTTTGGAGGCTATTTTCTGTCATTTGAAGGTCTGCGAGGATAAGTTCAAGATTGATTACTTCGATGTCACTAATTGGATTCACTTTTCCTTCGATATGAATGACTTCATCATCTTCGAAGCAGCGGACCACATGGACAATAGCATCGGTTTCGCGGATGTTAGATAGGAATTGATTTCCGAGTCCTTCCCCTGTTGAGGCTCCTTTGACGAGCCCTGCGATGTCTACGAAGGTCATGGTAGCGGGGAGGAGTTTTTTGCTTTTTGAGATGTCTGAAAGAGTTTGGAGGCGGCTATCTGGAACATCGACGATGCCAATGTTGGGTTCGATTGTGCAAAAGGGAAAGTTAGCTGCACCAGCTTGTGTTTTTTTTAAGAGAGCATTGAAAAGAGTTGATTTTCCAACATTTGGGAGGCCAACTATACCACAAGAAAGATTACTCATGAGGGAAAAAACTCAGGTTTTAAGGTTTCTAATAAATTTGCTCTTGATGGAGCTGCAGTCTCGCTATCGAGTTCGTTATGAAGATAAGAAATAAAAGTGATTTCAATTTCATCGGCTGGGAGGAGCTCTTTTTCAAAGATTAGCGAGAGGGAAAGTTCTTTTACTTTATAGATGTTTTGCGACCCACGATAAAAAGCGATGGCGGGAATCTTTTTTCCTTCGGTTTGAATGTCGACAGCATAAACAGCTGAGGGGAGAAGGCAAACTTTATCGATTCCACTAACCCATTTATACTGCACTTCATCTTCTCGGGTTACATTACATGAATCAAAGGGAAGACGGAGGGAATAGGGGCGTCCGAGCATCCTTTTCACTTTTTTGAGCTCTCCTTTTTCTAAATAAGAACGGATAACTCCACTGGAGATGGGCTCTTTATGATAGGATTCTTTAGGGAGGTAGGTCACATCAAATCCAAGAGCTTTGATTTCATTCGGTCCTCCGGCGCGCTCTTTTCCAAAGCGGGCATCATCTCCTACAGTCAGATGATCAAAGGGAAGATAGGTTCGAAGGGTTTTAAAAAATTCTTCATAGGATTGATTTGCAAACTGGGCATCAAAAGGAAGGACGATAACAAGATCAATATCAAGTTTATTAAAAAGCTCGAGTCGGTGGTTAAGGGTCATTAAGAGAGGAACAGGGGAGCTTGGGCGAAGATAGGTAGAAGGAGGGTTAGAAAAGGTTAAAGCTACGCGAGTTCCTCCCTTTCTGGTCTCCTTATGGAGCTGTTTTAAAATGGCTTGATGCCCTAAATGGAGGCCATCAAAAACTCCTATGGTCAGGGAAATAGGGCCCTTAAGAGGGGGGATTTCATTAAAAGATTTTATTACTTTCATACCGACTTCCTTAGGTAAGGGATATATGAAAATGATGGGTCAGCAAGGGATTTTGCGTCAATGCAATCTTTCAATAGGAAGGGGCCACTTTTGGTCCTTTCAAGGGTAATTAAATGGCCAAAAGTACCGAGCTTTTTACCGATGTCACTCGCTATCGAGCGGATATAGGTTCCTTTTGAGCAAGCAACATAAATTTTGAGCTCAGGATATGAATAGTCAAGAATTTTTGTTTCAAGATTTATCTTTACAGGTTTTCTTTCAATTTCGATCCCTTTGCGAGCTAAAAGATAGAGTTTTTGTCCATTGACCTTTTTTGCTGAGAACATCGGAGGAATTTGTTCAATATCTCCTTGAAACTCAGAAACAACCGTTTCAATTTCTGAAAGAGTAGGGATCTGCTCATTTCTTTGGATGATTTGTCCATCGCAATCAAAGGTGTCAGTTCCTTCTCCAAGCTTCACTGTAGCAATATATTCTTTCCCATCATTAAGAAATTTATCGGAAATTTTTGTGTAAGGTCGCCCAATGAGCATCACCATGACACCAGTGGCAAAGGGGTCAAGTATCCCAGCGTGGCCAATTTTTTGAATGCCTGATTTTTTGCGGAGAACTTTTACGAGGTAGAAGGCAGTCCGTCCCTTTTCTTTATCGACGAGGAGGATTCCCTCGAATTTTGGGTCACTCATGATGACCTCGGGACTCCTTTTCTTCATGAATTTTTTTGAGAAGAGAATCGATTTTCATTTGTTTATCAACAGAGGTATCGAGGCGGAAGGTAAGTGTTGGGAACTGGCGCATTACCACTTTTTTAGCAGAATGAATACCGATAAACCCTGCAGCAGTTTCTAAAGCATCAACAGTTTCTTTCCGTTGGAGGTCAGTTCCAATAACGCTGATATAAACCTTTGCATGTTGCAAGTCATTTGAGATATCTACCTTGGTCACCGTAGTGAATTCACCAACTTTAGGGTTGCGCACATCGTTACGAATGACTTCGCTAACAACCTCTTTTAAAAGTGAGTTAAGACGCTGAACTCTCTTCGTCATAACTCCTGAGCAATAAAAGTGATTTCGAAGCTCTTTATCAGGTCTCCTTCCTGGTAGTCAGTAAATTTATGGAGAAGAATCCCACATTCAAGACCCTTATTTACCTCTTTGACATCTTCTTTGACTCGCTTAAGAGAGGCAATTGCCCCTTCATGGATGATTTTGCCGTCGCGGATGATTTTAGCATAGTAGTCACGCTTAATAGTTCCATCGGTCATCATACAACCCGCAATTGAGCCAAGATGGGATGATTTAAATACTTGTTTGACTTCAGCAGTCCCTTTTTCAGTCTCATGTCTGACTTTATCAAGGGATTTGAGCATGAGTTCTTTAACATCATCAATGATCTGGTAAATGATATCTCGTTTTTTAATGATCACTTTGGTTTGTTTGATAAGTTCTTCGGCATGATTTTCGACTTGAGTATGGAAACCAATAATTACTGAACCAGAAGCGGCAGCCAGTTGTACGTCAGACTCAGAGATTTCTCCTACTCCTTCACTGATAAAGTTGAGCTCCACTTTATCTGACTTAATGGCAAGAAGTGAATTCTTAATCGCTTCTATAGATCCTTGGACATCTGCGCGAAGAATAAGAGGAACAACCTTTTTCTTCTCAAGCTCTTGGTATCGAGTCATGTAACTTTCGAGTTCGCCACGTGCTCTTTGAGATTTCGCATGTTTTGTTCCTGATGCGCGCTCATCCGCTAGTTTGCGCGCCTCTTTTTCATTCTCAACGACGATAAATTCAGATCCGGCAGAAGGAACTCCGGAAAGGCCTGTAATTTTTACAGGAGTTGCAGGAGTTGCAACCGAAACTCCTTTTCCATGTTCATCATGCATAGTCTTTACTCGGGCATAGAGATCTTCAAAAACTAGGGAATCTCCCAGTTTTAGCGTTCCATTTTGTACGAGAACTGTAGCAACAGCTCCAAAACCTTTATGCATTTGTGATTCGATAACAGTCCCTCTTGCACGGGCATCAGGATTTGCTTTAAGTTCCAGAATTTCCGTTTGGAGAACGAGCATTTCAAGAAGGGTTAAGATCCCTTCACCTGATTTTGCAGAACAGTTGACAGTGATTACAGTCCCACCCCAAGCTTCAGGGAGAAGTTCTTTATCAGCAAGCTGTCTATATACATTGTCAGCATTAAAGCCCTGTTTATCACATTTATTAATAGCAACGACAAGAGAAATGCTAGAGTCCTTTGCTAAATTAATCGCTTCTTCAGTTTGGGGCATGATCCCTTCATCACCTGCAATAACGAGGATAATGACATCGGTGACGGCTGTTCCACGTTGTCGCATTAGTGTAAAGGCTTCATGACCAGGAGTGTCAAGGATCGTAATATCACCATTTTCGCGGTGACACTTGAAAGCTCCAATATGTTGGGTAATCGCACCGGCTTCACCGCCAGCAATATTACTTTTGCGGATAGCATCGATCAAACTTGTTTTTCCGTGGTCTACGTGACCCATGAAGGCTACTACAGGAGCTCGTCCTATCAGTAATTTTTGATCTGTTTCTTGAATCTCTTCTTGAATTGTTTTGTCGGTGATGCGAAGTCGTTCTTCTTGAGTAGTGTCGATGGTGATTTCACAACCAAACTCCTGTCCAAGAACTTGAATGGTTGTTTCATCATCAAGATAATCGTTAATGGTAATAGCTACACCTTGCATAAAGAGCTTAGAAATGAGTTCTGAAGCTTTTAATTTCATTCCTTGTGCAAGATCTTTCACAGAGATTGGAATGCGTATAGAGAGTTCCCTTGGTCGAATAATTTCTGATTCATCATGTTTAGGTCGATAGCGGCGGGGGCGACGACGCCATGCCCGTTCTTCACCTACACGAAGTCCTTGCCTATCACGAGCATCAAAGCGTGAATCTTGCCGTTTCTGGACACCCCGAGAATTTCTTCCAAAATTTGCTTTAAACCCTGCTTCTCCAGGCTTCTCTGTAGGCTTCGATGTAGTTTTTGCAGCTGGAGGGCGTTCGTTTTCTTGCTTTTTAGGATTACTTACAGCTTTTTGTTCAGGCTTAGCTTTATTCTCATTCTTTGGCTCAACAGTCTTTGATTTGGGAACTGGAGATTGGTCTAATTTTTTTGTAGGAGCTTCTTCTTTAGGGGTCTCTTTAGCCTCTAAAGCAGGGGCATTTTCTTCGTTCTTTGGCGTTACTTTGGCAGCAGGATTCTTTGGAGCATCCGTTTCTTTTGGCTCTGCAGCTTTTTTAGGAGCAATAGCCTTCGCAGAAGGTTTCTTTTTAGAAGCCTCCTCCTCCTCTTTCTTTGCCTTATTCAGCTTTATAGCTGCAGCAAGTTGGACATTTTTAACT
>CBEWFH010000044.1:0-7993 GCA_965555895.1 uncultured Simkaniaceae bacterium | reverse complement strand
TTAATTTGATATTTTTTGAAAGATAGTCAGAGACTAGTTTTGCGGATGAACCAAAAATGTCCTGTACTGAGAATTTTGTGTTGCATTAATTGGTGGCGGTACAGGTGCTTGCAAAAACGAAGATCAGATAAGCGCTCTTTTAAAGGCTTCCGAGCATCTTGAAGAGCAAATGTGGCTCGCTTAAAAGAAACGAAAACTGAAGAAGAGCTAATCCAGAATTATGAGAAGAGGCTCGAATTTATCACTAGGCACTAAATTTAAAGATGGTTACGAGAGTTTTGTTAAAAGAACAAAGGCAAACCTCCTGAAGCAATATCGGACCTACCCACAAAATGAAGTGAATAGCTAGGATATTGTTACTTAGTGTGGGAGTGGAGAGACTCTGAGGTTTCTTTGAGAAAGGCGCTGTGCTTTTTTGTCTCAAACCCTATTAGCTTGTAGATGGAGATCTTGACCCCCATGCAGATGAGGAACCAGATCGCTATGTATAGCCATGACCAACCTACATAGATCCAACCAATCCCGATGAAATCATTTGTCCCAAAACCATAGACTGAGACGAGGGTGCCGACCACTTGAGAAAAGAGGGTGGCGAGGAAAAACTTCCACTCGGGAAGGGGCTTTTCGAAGAGGTAGCCGACATTTCGGGTCAGGTAGATGGTAAGGTTTCCACCGCAGAGGATGGCAAGGAAGGCGAGGGTGCGTGCTTTGCCGGGATCGAGATGCCAGAACGTTTGTCCAATCCAATAGAGTCCAAAGGTGGAGATAACGCCGACAATGGCAAGGCCAATTGCTATGGTAAAGATCTCCTTCATATTCCAAGAGACAGGATTGGGTTCTACTTTCATATGGTCATAGGCGATCATCATAATCGGGATATCATTGAGAAGGGCGATGAGGATGATCATAACAGCTGTCAGCGGTTGCTCTTTAAAAAGGACCATGGCGAGGAAGAGGAAAAAGAGGAGGCGACATGTTTCAGAGATCCGGTACATGGCGTAGCTTTTCATCCTTCCAAAGATGCAGCGGGCTTCATCGATCGCTTTTTTGATCACCATGAGCCCTGGCTGAGTGAGGACAAGATCGGCTGCTGCACGAGCGGCATCGGTAGCGTTGCTGACTGCTATGCCGATATCAGCTTGTTTAAGAGCAGGAGAATCATTGACTCCATCGCCAGTCATTCCGACGATATGATTTCTTTTTTGAAAGATTTGGACGATCTTAAATTTATGCTCTGGGAAAACCTCTGCAAAGCCATCTGCGGATTCGATATTCTCTTCGGTGATCTCTTTGGCTAGCATAATATTGGAGCCAAGATCGAGTTTAGTGGAAATCTCTTTGGCAATAGCGCTATGATCACCTGTAACCATTTTTACATCAACACCCATGGCGCGTGCATTATCGATTGTTTCTTTGGTATCTTCACGGGGAGGATCAAAGAGGGGAATGAGTCCTAGAAATTTCCAGCTACTTCCATTCCCTTCAGCAACGCCAAGGGTTCTGAAACCGCGGGCAGCAAACTGATCGACTGCATCGTTCACTTTTTTGGTGAGGGCTTCATCAGGTTTTGCCATTTCTAGAACCATTTGTGGTGCTCCTTTTGCAACCGAGAATTTTTTTCCATCGGGAGAGGTAAGGGTCACTTCGGTCCGTTTACGGATGGGATCAAATGGGATCGATTTTTCTATTTTATACTTCTTGGCATCATCGAGGTTTTTTACTTTTGAGAAGATCGCTTTATCAATTGGATCATCGCCATTTAAGTTTGAGGCAAGGGCTGCTGTAAAGAGGACCTCATCGACCGATTTATCGATGGCTAAGACATCGCCAACGGTGAGCTCATTTTTGGTGAGTGTCCCCGTTTTATCGGAGCAGAGGATATCCATTCCGGCGAGCTCTTCAATAGCGATGAGTTTGGAGACGATCGCTTTGAGTTTTGCCATCCTATTGGCACCGATTGCCATCGTCATTGAAAGGACGGCAGGAAGGGCAACAGGGATCCCTGCAATAATCAGGACAAGGAGGAAGATGATGAGGTTTCCCATGGAGCCATGGAGGGTATGGGTCACATCGATTCTTACAAGAGAGAGTGTGAGGAGGATTGCTGCAATCCCTAAGGTGAGGAAAATAAGAAAGTGTCCGATTTTTAAGACAGCGATTTGGAAGTGGGATTTAGATTTTGCTGTGGCAACAAGTTTTGCTGTTTTTCCGAAGAAAGTATTGAGACCTGTTTCTGTCACCTCGCCAGTCATCTCACCGAGTTTTGCAGTGGTTCCTGAATAAGCTGTATCTCCCACCTTTTTATCAACTGGGAGCGATTCACCTGTAAGTGACGATTGATCGACCGAAAGATATTCACCTGAGATAAGTTTGATATCGGCTGGAATAGTGTTTCCGAGTTTGACCGAAATAATATCCCCAGGGACAAGGAGTTTTGCTTCGATGTTTTGCCACTTTCCATCTCTAAGGACACGCGCTTTAAGGGCGAGCTTGGATTTGAGCGCTTCAATGGCGTTATTTGCTTTAAACTCTTGGAAAAAGCCGAGGGCTGCATTGATGAAAAGGAGGGCTAGGATCATGATGAGGTCGGGCCAACGCTCTAAATATCCTGAGAGAACTGCAGCGATTTCGATCATCCAAGGGATGGGTCCCCAAAAAAAGGTGAAGAGGCGAAACCAGATACTTTTTTTCTTTAGCTCGAGGATATTTTCCCCATACTTTTTGATCCGCTCCTGCGCCTCGAGCGTCGTGAGTCCTTGCGCTTCAGCCATTTCCTAACTCCATGTAATATTTTTGTACGTAATCACGCACCATCCGGTTGGTTGAATATTCGGGGGTGAGGCGCGCCATACTTGTTTTTACTTTTTGTAGCCACTCGCGCGGCAATCCTTTTTCATCCCGTTTATAATAGAGGGGAATAATTTCATTTTCTAATGTATCGATAAGGGTTTTAGCATCTTCCGTGTCATCGTCTCCTTTAAGAGCCCATCCTACATCAGGGGTGTAGGCTTCTGCCCACCAGCCGTCGAGAGAAGAAAAGTTGAGTCCCCCATTGACGAGGACCTTCATCCCACTTGTTCCACTTGCTTCCCATGGCCGGCGGGGAGTGTTAACCCAAAGGTCCATCCCTTGCACTAACCGTTCAGCAAGGAGGATGTCGTAATCGGAAAGAAAAGCGGCATAAGGGGCCACTTCAGGGCGGGAGGTAAATTGAACCCACTTTTCGATGAGGGCTTGCCCTGGTTTATCTGCAGGGTGCGCCTTTCCAGCAACGATGATTTGCACTTTGTTTCTTTGAAGAAGTTTTAAGAGGCGCTCTTCATCATGGAGGAGGAGATCGACCCGTTTGTAGGTGGCAAAACGACGAGAAAATCCAATTGTAAGAACATTTGGATTAAGGAAGTTTTTGGGGAGTTTTTCTCCTCTTTTGAGGAGCTCTTTTTCTAGCCGTTCTTTTGCATAGTCGATGAGTCTTTTTCTACTTTCCGAGCGGAATGCCCACAGCTTTTCGTCATCGATTTCTCCAAGTTCTTTTTCGAGAGTCTGGAGCGTTCCATACCATCGGTGCTGCCCACTACAGTGACACCAAAGGTTATCTGCTTCGGGCGATTCCCACGAAGGGATATGAACTCCATTAGTGATAGATCCCACTTTGCAGTCAAGTTTTTCGAAGAGCTTTTGAGAGACTTTTCCGTGGAGTTTGCTAACACCATTGACGGCACCACTTCCACGGACAGCAAGATAGGCCATGTTAAAGGGCTCTGTTTTTTCGAGTTGCCCTAAACTAAGAAATTCTTCCATTGGTATGCCAAGCTTCTCAACATAGGGAGCAAATCCTGTTTCCATTGCTTCTATCGGGAAGCGATCAAATCCAGCTTCAACAGGGGTATGGGTAGTGAAAAGAGTCTGTTTTTTCCCTTTTGCAAAAGCCTCTTTAAAAGGTCCTCCCATTAATTTTGCCCGTTCGATAGTTGCAAAAGCTGCATGCCCTTCATTGAGGTGATAGACGTCGGGTTTGATTCCTAAAGCTTCAAGAAGGCGAACCCCACCGATCCCTAAAAGGACCTCTTGCTTAAGACGTGTTTCAACGCCTCCGCCGTAGAGTTCACTGGTAATCCCCCGATCGGTTGGATCATTAAGGAGGTCATTGCTATCAAAAAGGTAGAGGGGAATGAGTCCTACCGTTGCTTTAAAAACGCGGAGGTGAACCATCCGTCCTGGAAATTCGATTGAAATGCGGAGAGGCATTTTTTCAAGGGGAAGTTGTCCCGGTTCATTGTAGGGATAGAGGGCGATCTGTTTTCCATCGGAACCTATCTCTTGTCGAAAGTATCCCTCTTGATAAAGGAGGCCAATAGCGGTAAGAGGAACTCCTAAATCGCTACAGGCTTTGAGGTGGTCGCCTGCAAGGAGGCCGAGTCCACCGGAATAGATAGGAAGAGCTTCGCTGAGGCCATACTCCATACTAAAGTAAGCAATAGTTGCTTTACCTTTATACCACTTCGATGCATTGAGCGCTTTTTCCCACTTTTCCATATGTGTTTTTAAGAGCTTTTGAAAAGAGGGGTCCTTTTTTAATTCTTGGGACCGTTTCTCAGAGAGAGTTTGGAGGATCATCCACGGGTTGCGGGTTTGATACCAAAGCTGAGGATCTACCCTTTCCCAGAGCTCATTGGCATAGGAACTTGAAGAGCGGCGAAGATTTAAAGCAAGGGTATAAAGCTCTTTCATTCCCATTTCCAATTGAGAACTTCAGGGATATCTTCTCCATGCTCATAAATGTAACTTTTATGCCTCTCGAGAGTTTTTTTACATTCAACAATAAAATCTCCCGCAACAGACTGCAAATGTGGCAGGCGGTGAAGGGCTTCCATCGCTAGGTGAAAACGGGACATGTGGTTGCAAACAACCATATCAAAGGGGGTTGTTGTTGTTCCTTCCTCTATGTAACCCCGCACATGAAAACGGTGAGGTTTTTCTCTTGCATAGGTAAGTTCATGAATCACTCGTGGGTGGCCATGGAAGGCAAAAATGACCGGTTTATCTTTTGTGAAAAGTCCATTAAAAGTTTCTTCATCAAAACCGTGAGGATGGCGGGTGTGAGGGATAAGGGTGAATAAATCGACAACATTCACCGCCCGCACCTTTAGATCGGGAAAATGTTTCCTCAAAAGGGTAATTGCAGCGAGAGTTTCAAGAGTTGGAGTGTCTCCAGCCGAGGCCATGACAATATCAGGCTCTCCAGAGTGACTTGCCCACTCCCAAATCGAAGCTCCTCTTTCTGTATGGGCTTTTGCCTCTTTCATCGTAAGCCACTGTGGTATTGGCTGCTTACCTGAGACGATCAAGTTGATGTAGTTCTTACTCTTTAAACAGTGACTTCCTACTGCTAGAAGAGTATTGGCATCAGGGGGAAGATAGATCCGCGCCATTGTTGACTTTTTCTGCATCACCGACTCGATAAAACCGGGCCCCTGGTGACTGTACCCATTATGGTCTTGCCGCCACGTATGAGAAGTTAAAAGATAATTAAGCGAAGGGATCGGTTTCCGCCACGGAAGTTCTTGGCACGCTTTTAGCCACTTTCCATGTTGGTTAAGCATTGAATCAACAATCAAGGCAAACGCTTCATAGCAGGGAAAAATTCCATGGCGCCCTGTTAATAGATACCCTTCGAGCCATCCTTGGCAAAGGTGCTCACTGAGAACCTCCATCACCCGTCCGTCGTGTGAGAGATCTTCATCACTCTCGAGGATAGCGCCGAGGTAAGTCCGTCCCGTCACCTCAAAGACGTGGTTAAAACGATTTGAGTTTGTTTCATCGGGGCAGAAAACGCGAAAATTATCTTTGTTATCCTTCATGATATCGCGAACGAGTTTCCCGAGTTCACGGGTCGCTTCTCCAATGATACTTCCTGGCTTCGGAACTTTTACTTCATACTTAGTATAATCAGGGATTTTTAGCTCTTTCATCAAAAGGCCCCCATTTGCATGAGGACTGGCGCCCATTCTTAAATCCTTTTCAGGGACAATTTTTAAATACTCAGGATTTGGCCTTCCACTCTCATCAAAGAGCTCTTCTGGCTTGTAACTCCGGAGCCACTCTTCCAATTGCTTCATATGTTCTTTGTTATCGATCACATCGGAGAGGGGAACTTGGTGGGAACGAAACGTCCCTTCGATTTTTTTTCCATCGACAACTTTTGGTCCCGTCCATCCCTTCGGCGTCCGCAGAATAATCATTGGCCAGTCAACGGCATGATCTGTTGGTCCCTTCTTATTCTTCTGGATCTCTTCATAGGCCCAGTCAAGGGTTTCCCAAAGGACCTTATGAAGGACTTTCGGATCATCTCCCTCAACAAAACGAGGGGTATAACCACACCCTTTGAAAAAATGTTCTAACTTCTCATCAGCCATCCGCCCAAAGATTGTTGGTCCAGAAATTTTATACCCGTTCAAATGGAGGATAGGGAGAACCGCCCCATCTCTCTTTGCGTTGATAAACTTATTCGACTGCCAACTTGTTGCGAGGGGCCCCGTCTCAGCCTCTCCATCTCCAACTACACAAACCGCAATCAAATCGGGGCTATCCAGTACCGCACCGTAAGCATGAACAAGGGAATACCCCAGCTCGCCCCCCTCATGAATCGAGCCCGGCGTTGGAGGACTCACATGACTCGGAACACCACCCGGCCACGAAAAATCCCTCATCAATTTTTTAATGCCCGCAAGATCCATACTGATATCGGGATAGACCTCAGACATTACCCCTTCTAAAAAGACATTTGCCCGTAGCGCCGGTCCCCCATGACCCGGCCCTGTGACATAGATCATCTTCGTTTTCGTATCTTGAATGAGTCGATTCAAATGAACATAAATGAAATTGAGCCCTGGCGAGGTTCCCCAGTGTCCAAGCAATCGCTTCTTAATATGTTCACCCTTCAGTGGCTCCTTCAGTAAAGGGTTATTCTTTAAATAAATTTGCCCTGCAGACAAGTAGTTTGCCGCCCGAAAATAGGCATCAATGATTTCAATTCGTTTTTCATCCGTCATGATTACCTCACTTCTTTTCCCTATAACAAAAGAGATGAATAAAAAAAAGGATATGCTAAACAAAGAGTATGGCGAAGAAACTCGCAAAATATGCCAAGCGGCGGAATGTAAAACGGTCAAAGGAGCCCAAGGCGAAGGTGGCAAGCTCCCGCAGCAGCCCCTCCTTTGTTGTGCAACAGCATGCCGCACGGGCGATGCACTATGATCTCCGTTTAGAGGTGGGGGGAGTGATGAAGTCATGGGCTGTTCCAAAAGGTCCTTCTCTCAACCCCAGTAACCGCCGCCTCGCTGTTCTTACCGACGATCATCCGCTCAGCTACAAAAACTTCGAAGGAATAATCCCTGAAGGGGAGTATGGAGCGGGCAAAGTGATCGTATGGGACCGTGGTAAATACGAAAACATCAAAAAAAATAAGCAAGAGAAAGAGATGACGATGACAGACGCTTTCCGTAAAGGGACGGTAGAAGTCTTCCTCCGCGGTAAAAAACTTCGTGGTGCTTTTGCTCTTATCAGAATGTCTGGAAAAAACTGGCTCCTTATCAAGACGAAAGATGACTATGCAGATAGACGCAAAAACATCGTCAAATCTGAGCCTCACTCTGTCAAGTCAGGACGAAAAATTACCGAGCTTTAGCAGAAACTTGCTCTCCTATCCACTCAGGATAGATTTTAGGGTGCCCCTGACAAAAGTTTCGAAGCTCTATAAGGGTTTCATAACTCACTTTTTTGAGATTGGGAGGTTGTTTTGTACCTCCACCAATTAATGCAACATGAAATTGCGTTTAAATTTCATCTGTTTATTGCACTTCATTGTTGAAAAGGCGATTGAAGTTCCAAATTTTCTTTAAAATAAGCATGGAAGATTCACAAAAGAGGCATTTCAAGAGAGGATGCCCCGAATTTAGTTGAAACTACCTTTTGAAAAAGTGGTCCCGTTGCC
>CBEWFH010000043.1:0-8011 GCA_965555895.1 uncultured Simkaniaceae bacterium | reverse complement strand
CTTCAGACAAGTTTAAATTTCATCTGTTTGTTGCACTTCATTGTTGAAAGGGCGATTTAAAAAAATTGATGTAGAGTAATAATTACGCATATTTTTAATGCGATATTCATAAAAAATCTGTAAGTAATAAAATATGGACAAACGTTACCAAAAAATTCTTTTGATCTTCCTTGCGATTGCTATTATTGCTTTGGGAATTTCTTATTTCGTTGAGTGTTTTCTAAGTATCCACCCCTGTATTCTTTGCAAATTACAGCGAATTCCTTACTTTGCCACAGGAGTGCTGGCCCTCTTTGGCCTTTTTACCTCTTTTAAAAAGAGCGCACTACGATTGATACAGGTTTCATTTCTTGCAGGGATTATTTTGGCGAGCTATCACAGCTGTGTCCAGTTTGGGCTCATGGGCTCTTCCTGTCAGACAAAAAAAGTAGAGCAGATAGGCCCATCTCGGAGAATTTTTGGACTTCCTCCCCCTTTATACAATGGAGTCTTTTCCTTAGCAGTACTCATTGGAACTGAGATCTTTTTAGTCCGCACAAGAAGAAATATTAGTTGTTGATGTCTCGATTCATCTCGTTGAGGAGTTGGAGAAGATCGTCGCGATCGAGATGTTTGATTTGGTTTTGATCATCGTAACCAATAATCCCTTCAGTTAGGCTAATCTTCCGCTCAATAAGGACATGGATATGCTCTTCGATTGAGTTCTTGTTGACCATTTTAAAGACTTGAACCCCACGGTTTTGACCGATGCGATGAACTCGATCGGTGGCTTGGTTTTCTTTGGCGGGGTTCCACCATCTATCGTAATGGATGACGACGGAGGCTGCGGTGAGGTCAACCCCTGTGCCGGCAGCTTTTAGAGAGGCAACAAAGACTTCGCACTCGGGGTCATTTTGGAACTTTTGAAGCTGCTCCTTCCGATTTTGGGTCGAGCCGCGGATAGTGGCATATCCAATCTTATACTCTTTTAGATAGTTTTCGATGAGGGTCATCATATCAAGATACTGCGTAAAAACGACAAGTTTTTGACCACTCCCTCTTGTTTCCTCGAGAAGTTCGATGAAGAGATCCCACTTTCCACTCTCATGCTTTTTATAGTCTTTGAGATCTTTAGTGATGAGGCAGGGGTGATTACAGATTTGTTTGAGAGTATTAAGAAGAACAAAGATATGCATGTAAGGAACAGCTTTCTCGGAATTATTGATATCATTGAGGAGGGCATCGCGCGATTTTTTCACTACATCGCGGTAAAGCTTTTGTTGCTCTTCGGAAAGGAATGTATAGGCAATTTCTTCGATCTTCTCGGGAAGATCATCGAGGACCTCACTTTTCTTCCGACGGAGGATAAAGGGATGAATAAGACGAGAAAGGAGGTGTTTTTTTTCTTGATCATTGAATTTTTCGATTGGGTTGATAAAGAGCTCGCGATAGAGCGCAGTTGAGGGCATATAACCCGGGAGGACAATATCAAAAAGAGCTTTCAGTTCAAGAAGGCGATTTTCAATGGGAGTACCCGAAAGACCGATTTTACTTTTCGCGCAAAGCATCGAAAGGGCTTTGTGAGTTTGCGATTGGGCATTTTTGGAAATTTGTATCTCATCGAGAATTGCTATATCAAACTCAAGGGTTGATAAGAGCTCTCTTTCACTCCGGAGGGTTCCATAAGAGGTTAAAAGAACGTCGGCCGATTTGTTAAATGCTTTTAGACTCCGTTGCGTTCCATAGAAAATAACGACTTTAAAGTCTGGAAGGAATTTTTGAAGGAGGTCTTCCCAGTGGTAGAGGACTGATGTAGGGCAGACAACAAAGTATTGAGGTTTTTTCTCCCCTCTTGCATTTCTAGATGCTGCAAGAAGTGCCATCGCTTGGTGGGTCTTCCCTAGCCCCATGTCATCGCATAAAAGTCCTGAAAGACCATATGAATAGAGAAACCAAAGCCACTTGACACCCATCTCTTGATAAGGACGAAGAGTGCTTTTTAGCCCTTCTATATTTAAAAGATCGGTGGTTTCAAAGGTATCAAGCTCCTCAAGAAGAGCGCGGGTATGTTTTGCTTTTTCGGTCTCTTCTTTTGGCTCTTCAACATTTTCAAAAGTGCGTAAACGGATCCACTGAAGTGTCGAAAAAGTCATCATATTATCTTCGATTCTTCCTAGATCGCGGAGCCAATTAAAACGGGGGTCTTTAAAGAATAGAAGACCAGCTTCGGTAATGGCATAGGAACGGTGACGGTCAATACTCTCTTTAATAACACTTAAGCTTTCTTCTCCGAATTCGCTGACATAAGCTAACTCGACTTCCCACTCTTTTCCTTCTGTT
The DNA here is from genome assembly GCA_965555895.1 of uncultured Simkaniaceae bacterium. Taxonomy (GTDB): domain Bacteria; phylum Chlamydiota; class Chlamydiia; order Chlamydiales; family Simkaniaceae; genus Neptunichlamydia. Next base: position 5,692 of record CBEWFH010000043.1, on the reverse strand, counting down.
TTCTGAAGGTTATTGACTTTTAGTGTTAGATTATGGGGACGTTTTAAACGCCGATCGATCTTTATTATATAGGATTTAAGCTTAGTGAGCTCAACAGTAATAAAAAGGGGTTCTCCATTTTTATTGATGATTGTTTTCTTTCGATATTTTTCGGGGAGACGGACTAGAGTGGGGATCTCTGTAAACCCTTCTCCAGGAACATAGGCAAAGTTCCCATAGAAGTGAATCTCTTTCCCTTCATATCCGGGACGATAAAAGTATTGGGGCTCAACGATGATCCGCTTTTTTTCATCCATTGAAATATTAAGCCCTGCTTTTTCTAAAGGGCAAGTGGCACTGAAAAAGTTTTTGACCTGCTCAAGCTCTTCTTGATTTTCATGGATGAATAAAGGGATCTCTTTTCCCTTAATAATTTTCCCTGGAGAAATTTGCCCAAGCCCCCGCGCTCTAACCTTCTTGTAAAACCCTTTTCCTTTCATGTAGAGCCAATCCCCAAAGTCAAGAATATCATCCGACCCTTCATAGGTTCCCGATTCACTTTCAAAGATAAGATTTTTTAAATCGAAAGAGTAGCTAAGACGAAACTCTACATTAGAGAGGTGGATCTGAAATCCATCATGTTCATTGAGCCAAAGACGGTGTTGATTAATAAAATCGCCAATCTTTTCGGGTGATATGATGCTCTCAGTTTTTTCAAAAAGCATTTCTTTCATTGGGAAAAAGCCTCGCCCCTCAACGTAAACCCAGGGATGAAATAGAGTAGTCCCCTTTTTTTGTAGATCTCCTTTTTCAAAAGCGTAGCAAATCACATGGAGCCGCTTTTTCTCGTCAAAATAGAGTTCATAGGCAGGAGCTACTGTTTCGCGAGAAAGGCGCGTCCCTTCTAAATACTTTTGAACAGCTTTAAAATTTTGCTGAAGAAACTCCCCTAAACTCTTTTCAGGAATCACCTTTTTCTTTAGGAGTGGACTTGTTTTCGCTGGAAAAAACCCACTTTCTGGAAAAAACTCCCATTCTCCCACTTTGACAGCATTTTCTCCCCTATTATCTTCGAGAGGCTTGGATACAATATGGAGCGCTTTCGCTTGGGGGTCATAACTCATCTTTTGGACCCTCACATCACGAAACTCATGAACTGGAAGGGGAGATTTCACCTCTTTGAGAGATGGGATAATTTCTTTCCAATTCACCTCAGCTATGTAGAACTGAAACTCTAAATCTTTAAAAGAAACAGTTACTTTTTTGGGAAGAGCATTCTCTGAAAGGCTGAAGTCGATAGAATAGGACTCATTGAATTCTTCTGCAAGGATCATCCATTTTGCTAAGTCTGACCAAAAAGAAAGCTCATACTGAAGTTCTTGTGTAGGTGTTCCCCGTTTCCAAAGAGCAAGTTCTTCGGGAGGAAGATTCGAAAATTTTAGGGAAGTTTCTTCTGTTTCTTCTGCACGATTAAAGACCATTTCATCAAGAAGGGCTTTCCCTTTGGGGGTTTTTATCTTAAGTGAAAAAAGGGTTTCTCCACCTTCAGCCTTACAGATGTATTCTTTTTCTCCCTTCTTCTTAAACACTTTAGACTCGACTCCATGCCGTTTAAAGGCCATCATACAGAGTTTATTCCATAATGAATCAGAAAATCGAATGTGGAGGGGCTCTTCTGTCTGAACTTTTTCGTAAGCTGCAGCTAGGTGAGGGCAAGAATGAATTTTTTCTGCCTCTTCGCAGCTACAGAAAGCATCTTTAATCTCTCCTTCATCACCAATTTGTAGGAAAGGCCAAAACTCCTCTTTAAGTTTGGGATCATGGACTTCTACTTGATAGGTTCCACCAGAAAAGACAATGCTCTTCACTTCTCCTGACTTAATAAGAGCTTTGCCCTCGGCTTGGTGACTTTTCTGAAAGGGGCGTTTCACAAGCTTTTTAATACCTCTTCTGGATCATGAAAATCGTATTTCAGGTCGTGAGCAACATGTTCATTGGTTACTTTTCTTAAACAGACATTCAACCCTTGCATGAAAAGAGGATCGCTTAAAAGGGCCTGTTTATAACCCATCATGGCAATTCTTAGTGCATAGGAGAGAATGCTATTGGCAAGTGCAATCGTTGCCGTTCTTGCACAGGCCCCTGGCATGTTTGCCACGCAATAGTGGACAATATCATTTTGAACAAAAGTCGGATCAAAGTGGGTTGCGGGACGGGATGTTTCAGCACAGCCCCCCTGATCAATCGCCACATCAACAATCACCGAACCATGTAAAAGAGGAAGGCGTCCATTATGATCAACCACTGTTTCAAAAGCGATTCCCACCACTTTTTGCTTAAGAAGGGGTGCCATTTGTTTCGGATCTGGAGCTAAGTGAAGGTAACAAAAGAGGATTTGATCTTCTTTTAAAAGAAGATACTCGCTAGGCTGTGGTTCTTTGACCTTGATGATCATTTCAGCAGCATAAACTTCCTCAGGAACAACAATGATTTTCGCTCCTGCCTTTTCATAATCTTCATCTTTAAAACCTATCTTGCTTCCACCTCCCTTTTGAACTAGGACCTCATGCCCCTCTTTTATGAGGGTTTTTACCATAGCCGGGGTTGCCCCAATCCGGTATTCATTATCTTTTACTTCTTTAGGAATTCCAATTTTCATATTCGAACCTTCCCTTCAAAGACATAGTTGACATCTCCTGACATCGTAATGCCTTTTAATAGCTTTTTTTCGGTTAATGTCTCAAATTGAAGCTGTTCTCCTGAGCCAAAAACAATTTTTACTCGGCCTGCAATTCCAAATTGTTTCCACGCTGCCATGCAGACAGCAGTAGCTCCAGTTCCACATGAAAAGGTCTCATTTTCTACACCTCTTTCAAAAGTACGTATGTGGATTTCGTTAAAGGGGTCAATTCTAGCATAATTGATATTTACACCAAAAACAGAAAAACGATCCTTGGCCTCTAAGTCAAACTGAGAGAGGTCTTTAACAAAGGTCACTAGGTGAGCAACACCCACATCGAGAAGCATCTCTAAGCCCATTTCTTTGATAATTTTAGGGATTCCCATATCGACTCGAATACCCCCTTCACTTATTTTGCAGGAGTAGATTTTTTTATCCGTTTCAATTTCGAACTTCCCCTTTTTTTCTCCCAAGTCGTTAAGAAATTGAATCAAACAGCGGAGACCATTGCCACACATCTCAGCTTCTGAGCCATCGCTGTTAAAGATCCGCATCGAAAAATCCCCTTTCGCAGAAGGGCGAAGAAGTATTAATCCATCGGTTCCAATACCATACTGGCGGTGACAAAGTTTTGAAATTTTTTGAGGGTCGATAGGAAACGTCATATCTCGATCATCGATCAAGATAAAATCATTCCCTGTTCCCTCATATTTTGAAAATGAACGCTCATTCAAAGCCTAGCTCTTTATAAGAGTTGACAATTCCATCTAAAAGACCGAAATCTTTCGCTTCATCTGCGCTCATCCATGTGTCGCGATCTATCGTCTTTTCGAGGATTGCGGGATCTTTCCCTGTAGCTTTTGCATAAGTATCAACGATTTGTTTCCGCGTCTTGATAATCTCCTTCGCTTGGATCTCAAGATCGGTCGCTTGCCCTTGAATCACCCCAGAAATCAACGGTTGGTGGATCATGATACGAGCATTTTTCGTTGCATACCGCTTCCCTGGAGCAGCTGCCAAGCTAAGGATCGACCCCATCGATGCAGCAAGTCCTGTCACTAGTGTGACAACAGGAGAGGTGATCATTTGGATTTGATCCCAAATAGCAAAACCAGAGTCTACAGAACCTCCAGGTGAATTGATCACAAAAAGGATTGGCTTTCCAGGATCCATATGTTCTAAATACCACAGTTTCCTGATCGCATCTTTAGCACTTTGATCGGTTACTGCAGTAGAAAAAAAGATCCGTCGTTTTTTTAAGAGAAGTGATTCTATCTTTGCATCGAAAGATTTCGATTTCCCCTCGTTTTCATCATCATCATCATCTAATCGAATAGGTTCAAAATGGGTCATCACTTTTAGATCCTTTGTTTATATCATTACTTTTGGCGTTTCTTCGAGAATTGTTAGCTCAGGATAAAGGGGGAAGCCTCCAAGAAGACTTGTCACTTCGCTTTTGACTTTCTCGAGCACTCTCGCATCAATATCGACTTTTGCTCTACCCGGTTTTCCCGTCCGCTCCACAATCTTTGCTTTAGATGCTTTTAGCAGATCGACCATTAAATCGGCAATCTGTCTCATTTCTTTTTCCTTCAAACCGCGCGTAGTAAGGGCTGGGGTTCCTACCCGTACACCTGATGTATACCACGCTCCATTGACATCATTAGGAATAGAGTTTCGATTAACAGTCATGAGCGCTTCACGCATTACCGTTTCTGCTTGCCGCCCGGTTAAACTAAAGCTAGTCATTACATCCATCACAAGGAGATGATTGTCAGTTCCACCTGTAAAGAGTTTTGTTCCCCTTGACACAAGTTGCTCCGCCATAGCCTGCGCATTTAAAATCACTTGTTTCGCATAAGTTTGGAAACTCTCTTTTCTAGCTTCTCTAAACGCCACAGCCTTGGCTGCCATTACATGAGGAAGAGGGCCACCTAAAACAAGGGGGCATCCTTTGTCGATCACTTCGCGCCACTCGTTTTTGCAGAGAATCATCCCTCCACGAGGACCGCGCAAAGTCTTATGAGTTGTCGATGTCACAATATCGGCATAGGGAATCGGATCATATTCTCCCATCATAGCTTTACCTGCGACAAGTCCTGAAAAATGGGCCATGTCAACAAGGAAAACCGCGCCACATTTATGTGCAATCTCTTTCATCTTTGCAAAGTTGACCAGCCGTGGATAGGCTGAATATCCCGCCACCAAAATCGTCGGCTTTTCTTCCATCGCTTTTTTTTCAATCGCCTTATAGTCCATCAACTCACTCTTTGGATCGACTCCATAAGAAGTGGCTTGCATCATCTTTGCTGAAACGTTATGTCTAAATCCATGAGTCAAGTGGCCCCCTGCATCAAGGGCAAGGCCCATCATCTTTTGTTGAAGCATCAGCATCCGGATCCGCTCATATTCTTCAGGGCTCAGCTCATCAATTGTCTTCTTTCCAAGCTTTTCGACTTCCTTATTCTGAACTCTCTGAACCAAAATCGACCAAAAAGCAACCAAGTTTGCATCGGCACCCGAGTGGGGTTGTACATATCCATGGTCAGCACCAAAAAGTTTTTTTAGCTCATCGACAGCAAGAGCTTCGACGGTATCAACATTTTCACATCCCGCATAAAAGCGGTGAAAGGGATACCCTTCGCTATACTTGTCAGTGAGGAGATTTCCCATCGTCAGTTGTGTTGCTAAAGAGGAATAATTTTCAGAAGCAATAAGTTTGAGATAGATTCGCTGGTCCTTCAGCTCCTTAACAATCGCTGCCGCAACCTCAGGATTATCCTTACCAACATGATCAAGCGAGGCCAAATAGGCAATCGCAGAAGAGTCTCTCTCCCTCTCTGGAGTTTTTTCTAGATACCGACTTAAAAATGACATAAACTCTTCACTACGCTCAACCCTGCAGTATAGCCGATCAGCGACTATCTCGCTAGCGAGAAATGGTTATATAATAGGTAGTGTTGCAAAAACCTTCATCCCTGCATAGGATAATCCATTTTTCTGGATTTCACCCTCTTAGGCTGCTAACCCTCT
>CBEWFH010000042.1:0-8081 GCA_965555895.1 uncultured Simkaniaceae bacterium | reverse complement strand
TTTTTCATCACTTCACTCATAAAATTAATCTTCTCAAAGGGAAACTTTCAGGGCAAGATTTTTATACTTTTCTTTTGTTAACCTTTATGCGATCCTGATCGAATGGGTAACAATATATAGGTGAGACTCTGATGTCGCAAGGTAAAGGACTCGCGGAAGAAAGCGAAAAGACAAAAAAGACGAGAGAAAAACTACAGAAACGACTAGAGGAAATTGATCAGGAAATTACCCCACAAGCTCTCAAGCGAAAGTCGTCAGAAATCCACCGTTGGATTGCTCGCCATGCTTGTGAACGGATTACCCTTTGTACCAAGTCGATTTCCCTATTTGATGAAAACCAAAACACTGCCGATCTCAGCCAAAAGGTTAATGCCGTCGTCAAAAGACTAAAAGAGATTTCTTCTAATGAAAATAAATAACTTTTATCACCCCAATCCACTTTTGCTTTCAGTTGGATGTTTTGTAACTGGGTGGGTGGGAGCAAGGTGGTTTCAAGTCGTTGGAATTTCTCCACCTAAAATACATCCTGCTGCGGCCATATTTCATGGGGCAATGAGTGGAGTTATTGGGCATGGGATGAGCGGTGTCATTGAACATAGCTACAAAAAGCAAAGTAAAATGAATAGTCTAGAAAAGACCTGTTATAATAGCTTCTATCCTAATAGCCCGTTCTTTGCTCAATGAGCTCAATGAGCTCAATATGCGGTATCTAAAACTTGATAGGATCAACGAAAAAACAATTACCCTTCGTTCCATAACGGTGAGTGATAGTTTAATTATGGAGTGTGTAGCAAGATTTGCTCTCTCCTTGAGATAAATTACTCTTGTGGACTACACTTATTCCCATGAACAACGTTATAGATTTTTTAGAAAAACGGGGTTTCATCGACAATATCACGAGCGATGAACTCAAGGAGCGTGCTAGTAAACCTCTCAAGGCCTACATTGGTTTTGATCCGACGGCTGATAGTCTTCATCTAGGGAATTTAGTGGGGATCGTGGCACTTGCATGGCTTGAAAAGTTTGGTCATACCCCCGTGGTTCTTTTGGGGGGAGCAACAGGAAAAATTGGGGATCCTTCAGGAAAAAGTAGCGAACGCCCTTTATTGACCCACGAAGTCCTTTTAAAAAATGTCGAGGGGATCCGGAAACAGTTTGGTCGGTGCTTAAAAAACCCTGTTATCGTGAATAATGATGATTGGCTTACAAATTATGGTCTTGTGGCATTCCTTCGCGATGTGGGGAAACATTTTCGTGTGGGGCCGATGCTTGGTAAGGATAGTGTTCGGAGCCGTTTTCAATCAGAAGAGGGGATTAGTTTTACCGAGTTTTCTTATCAAGTTTTGCAAGGCTATGACTTTTATCATCTCTCAGAAAAAGAAGATGTCACTTTGCAAATGGGTGGGAGCGATCAGTGGGGAAACATCATCGCTGGTATGGAGCTGACTCGGAAACTTTCTGGTAAAGCAATCTATGGGATGACCTTTCCCTTATTGACTAGAAGCGATGGGGCAAAATTCGGTAAAAGTGAAGAGGGAGCTATTTGGCTCGACCCTGAAAGAACTTTTCCTTATCAGTTTTATCAATACTTAGTCTGTGTGAGTGATGAGGATGTTATCAAGCTGATGCGGATGCTCACCTTTATGGAGCTTGAAGAGATTGAAACCTTTGAAAAAGCGATTAGCTCAGGAGAATTTGTTCCAAACCAAGCTCAAAAACGACTAGCCGAAGAAGTGACCCGCTTTGTTCACGGAGAAGAGGGGGTTCAGATTGCTCTAAAAGTCACAGAAGCGGCCGCTCCCGGTTCTAAAGCAAGTCTTGATCCAGAAGTTTTAGAAGAGATTGCTAAAGACATGCCACACACATTGATGCAGCTGCGAGATGTTGTTGATCAAACCTATGCAGATGTCGCTGCGAAATCGGGTCTTTTAACAAGTAAAAGCGAAGGGAACCGGATGATCAAAAGTGGTGGCGCTTATCTTAATAACGAAAAGATTGACGATCAATCGTTTTTAATTCAGACTAAACACATCATTGGCGGAAAATATCTTCTTTTTGGTGCGGGCAAAAAAAAGAAAATCCTTATAAAAATTGAAAAAGAACTTGCTTGAAAATCAGTAAGATAGAACAATGAAATTAAGAAATCAAAATCTTTTCTTGATCTTTTTCGTTGTAAGAAAACAGCAAGACATGAGAAGAGAAGATTAATCTCTTTTGTTAAATTTTAAGGAGCAGGGTAATATGGCAACGATTACAAAAAAGAAGCTGATAAGTGAAATTTCCCGTCGGCGCGGTCTTCATCCAAATGAAGTCCGTTTAGTGGTACAATCGTTTTTAGATTGTATGACAGAGTATCTTTCTGATGGAGATCGTTTGGAATTTCGTGATTTTGGTGTCTTCGAAGTCGTCAAAAGAAAACAAAAAATTGGGCGTAACCCAAAAAATGCTTCAGTACCTATCATCATCCCTGAAAGACGTGCAGTAAAATTCACGCCTGGAAAGAAGATGAAATTTCAGATAGAAACTGAAGAAAAACAAGGGGCGGCTTTGTAAGCTAAGTCTTTTGTTGGGTGGAAGAATATGAGCGGTCTCGTCACTTTTTTTAAGGATCGCCAAGAAAATGTTTTTGGTGATGACTCTCTAAGTAAAGCAGTCGATGCTTTTCTTAAGGGGGAAGAAAGAGACGAGTCCCTTGTTTTTCCTATTGCTACTTTTTGTAGCGGTTTCCCTATTGATACACCTCAAGATTTGATTAAGTACTATCAATCTTTCCTTTCGATCCTATTTCTCCGGAAATTTTTGAGCCTACAAGATGAAAGACTCGATGAAAAAATTACTTCTCTAATGAAAAAAGGGAAGATAAATGGTTTTGGAAAGAGTTTTGAGTTGCAAAAGGGATACGAAGCACTAGCTAACTATTTGTTTGAAGAAAGTCAACTGGAATTAGAGTTTAAGCAACTTGAAAAGGGAGCTATTCTTCAAGATAATATCCCTCTCCCCTTGCAAAACGCATATGTGGGGCTAATCGCACTTTTTCTAGGCTCTGCTTGGGAAGATAAAGAACTTCTTCAAAAAGGGTTAAAGGTTGCAGAATTTTGTCTTTCATTATGTGATCATCAAGGTGAGTTATTTCAAGGGCTTTGGGTTAAAGAGCCCGACTATAGCCAGGAAGTTTTAGAAGGAACTTTTTTCCTCTTTTTTTCTATAGCCTCCCACTTCTCCCATAGCTCAAAATTGCAAATGGTGACCGAGGCCCTTTCTGAAAGAAAATGTTCCGATTCATTTATTTCTCTTTTTAAATACGCCTTTGAAAAGATCTCTTTCCCTAAGCTTGATCAAGGTCTGAACCTTTATGATTTTGATCGGAGTCTAGGTTTCTTAGGGTACCAATATGGGGAAACGAGTCTTGCTATCTCTGCTGCAGGAATTAATACCGGGATGGGGTCTATCCATAAAAAAGGGATTCATATCGTTTCAATGGGGCCTCATTATACCCCTCTAGCCGACTCCGACTATTATGGAATTTCCCGCTTCTCTAATGGAAGCCAGGAAGGTTTTAAAGATTTAAAGATAGAATCAGGTGAAGAAAAAGGGGAAATAGAAGGATGGACTCGGGTGATTATTCGGGAGAAAACTGATCTAAATGAACAGTGGCTCTTTTTCAACCTAAAAGCTGAAAAGGAAAAAATTGATTTATCAGTCCGGCAGAGCCACCACAATGAATCCAATCCTCTATATTTTGTCTTTTTTGTCTCGGCAGATAAAGGAATAATTAAAGAAGATGAGGAGCTTCACCCAGGAACCCTCGAAAGATATGTTGGCAAAAGCCATCAAATAGTATTTGAAAAATTGGGAGAAAACATTGAAATCACCCCTCATTTTAATGGGGAAATGGAGCTGATTCCTCTTGCTGGTAAGGATCATTTTTGGTCAGCAGACTTTTTACTTGCTTTTTCACTCAATAAAAAGCTTTATTCCTATAGCTGTACGATAAATTAAAATCTTTGATAACTTGCAAATAATTTCAATATTCTTGATAATTTCCATCTGAGATAAGGAGAAAGATGTCTATTTCAAAAGCAATTTTTATAGGTTCTTTATCACTCTTTGCGGTGATTGGGGGACTTGCTATCGTGAAGAAGAATAAGAAAGGAAAGACAAACGCTCCTACTTTTACTGTAGAAGAGGCTCAGGAAGAGACACCTTTAGCAGTGCTCGAAGAAAAATCTGAGCAATATCTAAAACCGGTTCAAGATGAAGTTGCTGAGCAGGAAGAAGACCAGATTTGGCGTCTATTTACCACAGGAAGACAAAAGCTTCCAATCGCTGAAACGATCCGCTATAAAGCCCGTGTACCATGGCTACAAGGACGTCCTGCATGGGTCACCGACTATGCTGCCCATTACTCGACATCGCGTCACTTCATTGCACGAAGTTTAAATGGAAAAAAAGACTATTATACCCAAAAGGTTTCTCCGGGTGATACGTTTAATATCTTGAAGAAAGAAGTGAGCTTCTATTTGGTCGTCGATCTTTCAAGGTGCAAGATGTGGTTTTATGGAGTCGATCAGAGCTCAAATGAGAGACATCTTCTTAAGACTTATAAAGTGGGACTTGGCTGTTTTGACCAAGATTCCTATTCAGGGCTACTCACTCCTAAGGGGAGATTTTCCCTTGGAGATAAAGTTGCCATTTATAAATCTGGAACGATGGGTTATTTTCAAGAGTCAGAAGTAGAGATGGTCCGCGTTTTTGGATCAAGATGGATCCCTTTTTCTGAAGAGATCAGTGGAGATGGAGATAACCCAAGAGGGTATGGATTCCATGGTGCTCCATGGATCTATGATCTAGAAACTGAAAGCTATAAAGAAGATCTATCAACAGTGGGAAGCTATGATAGTGATGGATGTATTCGGCTTGCACAATCAGATATTGAAGAGCTTTATTCGATTGTGATTACTAAACCAACGATTGTGGAGATCGTAACCGATTTCCATGAAGCTGATCTTCCTGGAGAACTAGTAGAAAAGTAAGGGGATATAAATGCTTGAACATGAAAAACAAATCTTAGACCATGAAAAAACGATTACTCAGCTCAAAGAGCAAAACAAGGTCAATGGGATCTGGACAGATGAAGAGATTGTGAAGCTTGAAAACAAGCTTGAACAGCTCAAAAACCAAGTTTATTCGCAACTTTCTCCCTGGGAAAGAGTCGCTATTAGCCGTCATACAGACCGTCCCCGTTCCATTGATTATATCAAAAATATCTGTGAGGGTTTTACAGAGATTTTTGGTGATCGACTCTTCCGTGATGATCATGCCATTATTGCGGGACTTGGAGTGATCGAAGGACAAAAATTTGTTATTATCGCCCAAGAAAAAGGGTGCGATACCGAAAGCCGCCTTTATCGCAATTTTGGAATGCCCCATCCTGAAGGTTACCGAAAAGCTCTCCGTGTCATGAAACTTGCCGAAAAATTTAATCTCCCTGTTCTCTCCTTACTCGATACTCCTGGTGCTTATCCAGGGATCACTGCTGAAGAGAGGGGGCAAGGATCTGCGATTGCTACCAATCTATTGGAGATGTCTAATCTAAAAACTCCTGTTATTGTTCTCCTTATTGGAGAAGGATGCTCGGGTGGAGCCCTTGGAATGGGAGTCGGAGATGTGATAGGAATGCTTGAGCATGCCTATTATTCAGTCATCTCTCCTGAAGGATGTGCATCGATCCTTTGGCGTGATGCATCAAAAAATGAAGAAGCTGCAGAAACACTCAAGATGCAATCAGAAGACCTCCTAGAATTTGGTGTGATCAATGAAATCATCGATGAACCACAAGGGGGTGCCCACCATGACCCTAAAATGGTTTACGAAGGGGTTAAAAAGTTTATTCTTAAAGAAGCAAAAAAACTTACCAAAGTTCCATCTGACGAACTTCTCGAAAAGCGGTACCAAAAATTCCGCAAAATCGGTGCCTTTACTATTGAGCCTGCTACTGCAGAGTGACATTTATCTAGAACTCCCATATAATCATGGGTTATGAAACTACTTTTAAAAGCTGCATTTCGGGTTCGTAGCCATCTATATTTATTTCTTGTGACTCTTGGAACACTTCTTGGTCTTACCATTGCTAGCCAAATGGAGATGTTTTCCATTGGAGTAATTGCCGATACGGGGACTGATTTTTTTGCCCTTTTTGCTTCTCATGATGAGAAGGGAGGGCTAAAAGAGCAGATCACCCTTGAAGATGTTCAGGAGAAATGGAAAAAGATTGATCGAGAAGGAGAGGGGGCTATTTCCAAAGATGACGTCCAGAGCTATATGATCAAAAAAACTGGGAGCAATCCCCTGAAGCGGGTGATGTACCAGATCAAACGCCATCTTCACTTTGAACATAATATGAAAGCTTTTATTACCCTCTTATTAATCGTAGCTGTTACGAAGGCATTTTTCCTCTTTTTTAGTCGGTATGCGACCCAGATTTTATCGATTCGGATTAGTCGCGATCTTCGGCAGCAATATTTTGACCATATCCAACACCAGCAGATGAGCTTTTTTCAAAAATACAATATTGGAACCCTCTCATCTCGTGTGTCAGGAGACGCCAACCAGATTGCAGCCTCGATCAACTCCTTTATGATAAATTATATTCATGCTCCCTTTACGATCCTTTCGACGCTCATTGCATGTTTTTGGATGTCTTGGCAACTCTCTATGGTGATCTTCTTGGGACTTCCGATGATTATCCTTCCGGTGATCTTTGTTACACGTAAGGTAAAACAGATTACCCGTCAGCTTCAGAAGAATCAAGAACGGTTTACCTCTGTCCTTATCGATTTTTTATCGGGGATCCAAACTGTAAAGGTTTTTGCAATGGAATCCTTTTCTTTTAAGAAATACCAAGAGCAAAATGTCCAAATGGCAAAACTTGAGAGTAAGACGGCAAAGTATGATCTTTTGACCCGCCCGATTCTCCATATGATAACCACCTTTTGCATATCGACAGTTCTTATTGTTGGGCTCTATATCCTTGAGATGCAGATCTCAGAACTGATAGTATTCATCGGTCTCTTGAACCTTTTTTATGAACCGGTTAAGAAGTTTGCAGAAGAAAATATCAATATCCAAAAAGGGGTTGTTGCTGCAGAGCGGATGTATGAAGTGCTCAATCTCGAGCCACAAATTACAGACCTTCCGAGTGCAGTTGCTCTAAAGGAATTTAATACTGCCATCGAGTTTGAAAACGTCTGGTTTCGTTACGAAGATAAGTGGATTTTAAAAGATCTCAGTTTCAAGGTGCAGAGAGGAGAAACCGTTGCCCTTGTTGGGGGAACAGGAGTAGGGAAATCAACCATTGTCCAACTTATTCCTCGCCTTTATGACATCCAGAAAGGATCTATTCGGATTGATGGCAAAGAGATCCATGAATATACCCAAAAATCTCTCCGCGAACAGATCGCTTTTGTTCCACAAAAGCCCTTCCTCTTCTACGACACCATTGGCGCCAATATTTCTTATGGAAAACCTTTTTCTCTCAAAGAGATTGTCAAAGCGGCAAAAAAAGCCCATGCTCACGAGTTTATCGAAGACCTTCCCCTTAACTACGATACCATGCTTGCAGAAACGGGAAAGAACTTTTCAGGTGGGCAGCAACAACGCCTTGCTATTGCCCGCGCGCTCGTTAAAAATGCGCCAATTCTCATCCTTGACGAAGCAACATCTTCTCTCGATGCTATCAGTGAAGATAAGATCAAAATGGCCATCAAAGAACTACATGGTAAAATCACCCAAATCCTCATTGCCCATCGCCTCTCTACCATCGAGTATGCCGATCGGATTATCTATCTAGAAAACGGAAAAAAAGCTGCTGAGGGGACTAGGGAAGAGCTCCTTGAGACCTGTCCTTCTTTCCGCCACCTTTGGGAAACTCACTTCCGCTCCCAAAAAGAATCTAATCCATTGGTAGTGTTGCAAAAATGAACTCTGGATGGAAAAACGTCTAAAATTTATCCTTTTTTACTTAAGCGGGCACTGGTAGCTTCGCGGGGGGGCACTTTATTATAATAAATAATGTACTCTCT
>CBEWFH010000041.1:0-8086 GCA_965555895.1 uncultured Simkaniaceae bacterium | reverse complement strand
TCTCAATTTTCGATTATAAAAAAGGGCAGAATCTCATGAATCATTTTTTAAGTAACCACTCTCTTAAAAGCGTGAGTGGAGAAGGCCATGTTAGACTCAAGCTAAATAGGAAATTTGTTCAAATCGATCCTCCTAACTTCCTTTTTGTCGGTCTTAAAAGGCATGCTACTGCTACGAAAGAATTTCAAAAAGAAGGAGAATTTGTTGGAGCGAAAAATTCTGCACAAGTCTCCTTCCAGCGAACCTTTTATGTCCCTCCAGAGCATGATATCCACGGCGTCGGAGCAAAATATGAATGGATTGCCCTTGTCTAATATCAAGGGGGTGGTTATGGAGATGGACACTACGTTGCTTACGTCGCAGCTGATGATGGTAAATTCTATTACTATAGCGATACAACTAAATCTGAGAAAACTAAGCAGCAATTTCTAGCAGCTGGGAAAGAGTTCTACTTGGGCATTGCAAGGCGAGTCGATTGCGCTGATGTTCCAGGGGAAATGTCCGCTAGTCTCCTTGCAGGACAAGTCGACAAAGATATTGGAAGGGCTGTTAATGAACCATCTTGGACTCCCTACTCTGCTGACCAGAAAGAAATTAAACTTTTAGAGCTTTTCGTCAAATATTTGAGTGAGGATAACCCCTCCTCTCTTCAAAAACTTCAAAAAGTCTATGATCCCCTTTCTCATTCTTTCCATCAGTTTGCTAGAGATATGATTCTTAAAGATCCACGAAATTATCTTCTTGAACTTAGAAAGATCAACCGCGAACTTCTTGTAAAGCGAGTAGACGATGAGGTTGCCACCAATATCGTTGCACAATATGCAGAAGTCAGAAAACAAAACCTTGAGCTTGCTCATTTTCACCGAGGACAGTTTAGAAAAGAGCTAAAACCTCTTGTCATACAAAAAGAAAGGTTGGAATATCTTCAAACCCTTGATGGTCCAGATCAGTCCCTTGTTGCGAAGGCCTTTGAGCCCGGTCTTGAAAAACTCATTGCAGTTAAAGAGATCCATATTCTCTTAGCAGAAAATGCTCTGGAACGACAAGTTATTACCAATAAAATCGCTAATGCTCGCCTGATAAATAGATAGCTTTTTATAAGTCTCCTAAGAATAATTGGGAGAAATGGAACACGTTGAAAAGCTAAAGATCAAAACTGAAACCTCCCGCCAGGTACGCACTAGATTATCGACTCAAGATATTGCCGATAGTTTAAAAAACTGGAAACTCTGGAGTACACTCGGGTGGCATGATATCCGTTTGCGGTACCGCCGCTCTACTCTTGGCCCCTTCTGGATTACCATCAGTATGGCCGTCCTTATTTACTCACTGGGAATGGTCTATTCCTTCCTTTTTAAAGCTGATATTACAAGTTACTTTCCCCATCTTGCTTGTGGAATCTTGGTTTGGACATTTCTTTCGACTATAACAATGGAGTTTGTTGACTCCTTCATTGAAAGTTCTCACTTTATCAAACAGTTAAAACTCCCCTACACCACCTATATTTTGAGAAACCTTACTCGGAATCTCATCATTTTTTTTCACAATCTTTTGGCAGTCCTTCCGCTCCTTATTTATTACAAGGTGCCGGTTAATCCTCTTGCTGCTTTGGGAGGGCTCATTTTATTCTCAACGATTGGGTTTTTCTTTGGAACAGCCCTTGCGATGCTCGGCAGCCGATATCGCGACATTAAGCAACTTGTTCAAAGTCTTTTGCAGATGATTTTTTATCTCACTCCCATTATGTGGATGCCTTCGATGCTTCCCGACCGTTTTCAAATCGTAATCAAGCTCAACCCGGTTCAGCAAATGATTCAACTGATCCGTGCTCCCTTGCTCGGCGAGTTTCTCTCGCTTTATACCCTCACTTATTGCTTAGGATTGTTGGTCTTTGGGTTTGCATTAATGGTTTTTCTCCTCATCAAAGGGCGACATCGGATCGCATTTTGGGTATAGCATATGGCTGAAGTAACACTCGATTCTGTCTCTCTTGACTTTCCTGTTTTTGGCGCAGGGAAACGTGTGTTAAAAAAGGAGCTCATCCGTTTAGCTACGGGTGGGATCATCAAGAACAATGACCATAAAATTTTAACAGTTACTGCTTTGAATAATGTTTCACTCCATATTCCTAATGGAATGCGACTTGGAATTATTGGTCATAATGGAGCGGGAAAAACAACACTTTTGCGGGTCATTTCTAAAATTTATGAGCCCACGGAGGGTAACCTTTCCATCGAGGGACACATCACCCCCCTTCTTGATATGATGATTGGATTTGATGAAGCATCTACAGGGTATGAAATCATCCATATTCGGGGACTTCTTCAAGGGCTCTCCGCGAAAGAAATTAATGAAAACGTTGATAAAATTACTGATTTTTCAGAACTCGGAGATTACCTAGAAATGCCGATTCGAACCTACTCTGATGGGATGAAGATGCGTCTAGCTTTTGGAATTGTTACCTCGTGCGTTCCGGAAATTCTCGTCCTTGATGAAATCTTTGGGGCGGGGGACGCAAGCTTTTTAGAAAAGGCAAAAATGCGGATGGAAGAGATGATCAATTCCTCTAGCATTGTGATTTTTACCTCCCATAACCTTAAACTTATTGAAGAGATCTGCACCCATGTCCTTTGGCTTGAAGCAGGGAGTTCCCGATTTTTCGGAAATGCTCATGAAGGAATTGAAAAGTACCTCACAAGTATTTAGTGCGTGCTGTCAATCAGGCAGTGTATTTAAACTTCATTGCTATTTTTACTTGAAAAAAACTTAATAAGAAAGTACTCTACCTCTATAAGGTTCTTCTAAGATTAGGTACGCGCAAATATTTAGAAAAAAATGTGCTGAGATTTTTTTGCCTGATGAATCAGGGAGACTTCTTCATATTTTGTAAAGATGGGTGAAGCAGAAAGCAAAATCAGACGAGAAAAGATTGGTATATTTTTCATAAATATTTGCCAGTACGTACTTTATCGTGACTCTTGAAACGAATTGAATCTATGGAGTTGAAATGCGTCTAACGGTTATTGGTCTAGGAAAATTAGGTTCGCCTTTTGCGGCTCTTCTTGCAACAAAGGGACATCAAGTCGTAGGAATCGACTTTAATGAAGAAATTGTAGAGCAACTCAATAATAGAAAAGCGCCCTTCTTCGAGTCAGGGCTTCAAGAACTTTTAGATAAAAAAACACTTAGTTTAGAGACAACGACAGAATATGAACCTGCAGTCTCCAATTCAGATGCCACTTTTACCATCGTCCCCACCCCCAGCGCCGAAAAGGGACAATTCACGAATCTCTATATCTTAAAAGCTATAGAGAAAATAGGTGAAGCCCTCAGTAAAAAAGAAGGGTATCACCTAGTTGTCATCACAAGCACCGTGATGCCCGGTTCTATGAATGGCGAAATCAAAAAGCAATTAGAGCAATCCTCAAAGCGAAAGGTCGGAGAAGAACTTGGACTCTGTTATAACCCAGAGTTTATTGCTCTAGGAAGTGTTGTTCATAATATGCTTTACCCTGATATGGTTTTAATTGGAGAATCTGATCAAAAAGCGGGCAAAATGCTTGAAAATATTTATGAAAGTTTTTGTGAAAATCAGCCACCCATTCAACGGATGAACTTTATCAATGCAGAGCTCACAAAACTTTCTCTGAATACATTTGTTACAACGAAAATTTCTTATGCGAATATGCTTGGAGCCGTTTGCGAAATGCTCCCCGGGAGTGATGTCGATGTTGTGACAGAAGCAATTGGCCTTGATAGCCGCATTGGAAGAAAGTACTTAAAAGCGGCTGTCGCCTTTGGAGGCCCCTGCTTCCCTAGGGATAATGTTGCCTTTCGATCAATGGCAAGTGACTTAACTGTCTCCGTTGATATTGCCGAGGCAACACAAAAAATCAACGATTACCAACTAGACCGCCTTGAGGCTCTCTTAAAAAACCATGAAAAAGGATCTCGTGTTGGGGTAATCGGACTCTCTTATAAACCAGAGACTAATGTTGTTGAGGAAAGTTCTGGAGTGAATATTGCAAACCGCTTGAAAGAGCGGGGTTATGATGTCATCGTCTATGATCCAGAAGCCATTTCTGAAGGGAAAAAAGTATTAAAGAAGGGAATCCATTTTGCAACATCCCTTCAAGATTGCTTTAACCACTCTGATATGGCACTGATTATGACTGCATGGCCTGAGTTTAAAGGGATCACTCCTGAAACAATTGGCCCTTGCAAACTCATTCTTGATTGCTGGCGGATCTTAGACAAAGAGTCTTTTAAAGACTTTTGCCAAATTATCTACTTAGGACAAGGACAAGAAGTCAAAGAACTATTGAATGTATAAAAAGGAGTAAACACTTGATTGATAAAGATGATCTTATTGTTGTTACTGGTGCCGGAGGATTTATCGGTGGCCACCTTATTTCAGACCTAATAAAGCAAGGATTTAACAAAATTCGTGCCGTTGACATCAAACCTTTTGATGAGTGGTATCAACTCTTCGCTTCTATTGAAAATCTTCAAGGAGATTTAAAAAAAGTTGAAGTTTGCCATCAGGCTTGTCAAGGAGCTCATAGTGTCTATAATCTCGCTGCTGACATGGGAGGAATTGGATTCATTGAGCTTAATAAAACAGAGTGTATGCTCTCTGTTCTTATTAACACGCATATGTTAATGGCTGCTGCTCAGTACAATGTAAAAAGATTCTTCTACTCTTCTTCTGCGTGCGTGTATGCAGCTGGAAAGCAGACAGAAACTGCTGTTATCCCTCTTAAAGAAGAAGATGCTTATCCTGCAATGGCAGAAGAAGGATATGGATGGGAAAAACTCTTTAGTGAAAGACTTTCCCTCCATTATAGAGAGGATTATGGGCTAGAAACTAGAATCGCTAGGTATCATAATGTCTATGGACCCCATGGAACCTATGATGGAGACAGACCCAAAGCTCCTGCAGCTCTATGTCGTAAAATCATTCTAGCAAAGCTGAGCGGAAAACATGAAATAGAGATTTGGGGGGATGGAAACCAAACCCGTAGCTTTATGTACATTGACGATTGCACTTATGGAACGCAGGCAATTATGAATAGCGCTATTTTAGAGCCCATCAATCTAGGAAGCAATGAACTTGTAACGATTAACCAACTTGTCGACATCATTGAAGATATTGCCGGTATCAAAGTGAAAAGAAAGTATATTCTCGATGCTCCACAAGGTGTTCGTGGAAGAAATAGTGATAATACCCTCATTCAGAAATATTTGGATTGGGAACCTTCAATTTCCCTAAAAGATGGTTTAGAAAAAAACTATAAATGGATCTACGATCAAATCCTTACCAATAACCCAGCTTTGGTTTCATGATCCTAAGTGTTGTTGCAACCTCTCGAAATGACGATCATGGAGGAAACCTCCATACAAGAATGCAATACTTCACAAATGGATTTATCGAGCAGTGTAAAAGGCATAATCTCAGAGCTGAATTGATCTTGGTTGAGTGGAATCCTCCAGAAGACACACTCCCTTTATCCGAGGCCCTGGAATTACCCAAGGATAAAGAGCCCTGCGAGGTACGGATCATCTCTGTTCCAAAAAAAATCCATGATACCCTCAATCACTCAAAAGGGCTTCCTCTGTTTCAGATGATTGCTAAAAATGTTGGAATTCGGCGAGCTAAGGGAAAATATGTCCTTGCAACAAATATCGATATTCTTTTCCCCGATTCACTTATTGAATACCTACGCGACCATCTCAAACCTGGATATTGTTATCGGACAAACCGTTTAGATGTCCCAGCCAATCTCCCAAAACTCGATTCTATCAACACTCTATTAGATTATTGTAAAAACAACTACTTTCGCATTCATGGACGGAACGGGACAAAGGTTCGAGCGAAGAAAGAGTGGGCATTCATTGATAGCAACTCCTCCACCCCCACTCAATCGAAATTTAAATTTTGGCTCCGAAAGCTTTGTATACCAAAAAGAGTAGACCTCCCTCACCTTTTCAGGAGAATCAAATACCGCTTTCTCTTCAATGTCCATACCAATGCTTGTGGAGATTTTACCCTCCTATCTTCTAAAGATTGGAATGCACTGCAAGGTTACCCTGAAATCCATGGGTTTTCCTGGCACCTTGACTCCCTCCTGATTTATCAAGCCTGCCTACAAGGGATCGGGGAAAAAGAACTCACTTTTGAGAACTCGATCTATCACATTGAACATGATCAAGGCTCTGGATACACACCTGAAAACCCTGATTTAGTCTTTGAAAGGATAAAAATAAAAAATATTCCCTACTTAGATGACCAAGGTCTCCTAAAAATGGTTTCTCTTATGAAGAAAAAAAGAAAAAAAAATGAATCATTTGCTTATAATGATAATAATTGGGGGCTTGCTGACTATGAATTTCAGGAATCTTTACTCTAGCAATAATGGAAAATATGACATGAATAATTATCAACATTCTAAAAATTTCTCAGAAGTTCCCATTCAAAACGTAAAAACCTATTGGAATAATCGTCCCTGTAATTTAAGACACTCTCTGAATGAGGTAGGAACAAAAGAGTACTTTGAAGATATTGAAGCCCGGAAATTTTTTGTTGAACCTCATATCCTAAAGCTTGCCGATTTCCCAAATGCTAAAGGAAAAAAAGTCTTAGAAATCGGTTGTGGGCTCGGGGTCTGTAGTATTAATTTTGCAAAAGCTGGAGCAAGGGTCACCGCAGTTGACCTCTCTCAAAAATCGATTGATATCGCAAAAAAAAATGCAGAATCTATGGGTGTTGCAGATAAGATCCAATTTTTCCATGGAAATGCTGAGAAGCTCTCTGAATTTCTCCCCACTCAGCAATACGACATCATTTTTTCGTTTGGAGTCATGCATCATACCCCTCATCCAGAAAATATCATTAAAGAGGTGAAAAAATACCTCGCTCCAAAGGGGAAATTCAAAGTGATGGTTTATCACCGCAACTCTTGGAAAGTATTTTGGATACTACTAAAATATGGGAAATTTCAGTTCTGGAAATTGTCAAATTTAATCGCCCGTTACTCTGAAGCAGAGACCGGTTGCCCAGTCACTTATGCATATAGCAAGAAAAGTGTTAGTAACCTATTCAAGAAAAATGATTTTGAGATTAGTTCCCTTTGGGTAGACCATATTTTCCCTTATCGTATTCCTGACTATATTAAATATAAGTATGTCAAGGTCTGGTACTTTCGATATCTTCCGCGATCTTTATTCCGTTTTTTAGAAAAAAAAATCGGATGGACCCTTTGCTTAACAGCTCAAAGGAACTTGGATGAGTGATTTCTATTTAAGTGTCGTTGCCACATCTAGAAATGACAATCATGGGGGGAGCCTTCTCTATAGAATGCAATGTTTTGTCGATGGTTTTATTGAGCAGTGCAAAAGGCATGACCTTCGTGCAGAATTAATTTTAGTTGAGTGGAATCCCCCTGAAGATCATCCTCCATTTCAAGAGGCACTGCAGATCCCTCAAGATCGAGGGCCATGGGAAATCCGAATCATCAAAGTTCCTAAAAAGATTCATGATACGTTAGACCTCTCAGAAACTATTCCCCTTTTTCAAATGCTTGGAAAAAATGTCGGTATTCGCCGCGCTCGTGGACAGTTTGTCTTAGCAACTAATATTGACATTCTCTTTTCTGATCCCCTTTTCACCTATTTTAAAAATAAGAAACTTCGGTCTAAAGTCCTCTATCGGGTCGATCGTTTAGACATCCCCCCTGAACTTCCAAAAGTGGATGCTTTCGAAAAAGTTCTTAACCATTGCAAACATAGCTACTTCCGTATTCACAAAAGAGGAAAATCAAAGATTAAGGAAAATAATAAGTGGAAAAGAGTTAAGGAAAAACCTACTAGAAGATCTCACAATCCAATGAACATCTTAAAAAAGATATTCAGAGCAAATGGCTTAATAAAGATCTTATTAAATGAGTTGACCCCTATTTACCATGCTTTTCGAAATGATCTTTGTTCATTGTTTATACTAAAAACACCTCATTCAAAACGGCTAATAAAGGTTTTAAAATTACTTTTTATTTTTCCCGTCTATTTTTTAATCCTAACAGAAAAAATT
>CBEWFH010000040.1:0-8202 GCA_965555895.1 uncultured Simkaniaceae bacterium | reverse complement strand
TGATCCAAGAAAAAGGGTATACAAAGATGATTGCAGCCGTCTGTATATCGAGTTTTGAAGTGGGGGGATTTATTGGAAGCTTAGCTGCAGGGTACCTCTCCGATACGATCTTTAGAGGAAGAAGAGGCCCTGTAAATATTTTATTTATCTTCGGTCTTCTTTTTATCCTATTTTTGATTTGGTTTATTCCATCAAGCTCTTTCCTATTCATTGCTCCAATCATGTTCTTCTTTGGCTTTCTTATCTTTGGCCCTCAAATGCTTATCGGAATGGCCGCTGCTGAGCTTGCTGATAAAGAAGCGGCAGGAACAGCAACAGGTTTTGCAGGGCTTTTTGCCTATGCAGGAGCTGCTTGCGCAGGGTTCCCTGTTGGGATGATTCAAAAAGGGTATGGGTGGTCAGGTTTCTTCCTTCTAATGTCTCTTTGTGCAATTATTGCGGTAGGACTCCTTCTTCCATTGTGGTCTAAGGGAAAGCGCGGTTCTATGCTCTCTACTCAAACAACCTAAACCAGGATAGGTAATTGTGGTCTGGACTCCACTCCACGTTTATTCCCAATATTCAATTTTAGATTCGACAGGATCGGTCCAGGTCCTTGCTGAAAAAGGAGCTAGCTTTGGAATGGATGCCTTAGCTCTCACTGATTTCTGTAATATGTTTGGGGTTGTTGATTTCTTTAAGGCGTGCAAAAGTGTAAAGATTAAACCGATTATTGGCTGTGAAGTTGCCGTTGCCCCCCTATCTCGCACTGATAAAATGAGGATTTCGGACCACTCTGTTGGATATCCATTAATTCTTTTGGCGAAAAACCAAAAGGGGTACCAAAACCTCTGCAAAATTTCTTCGATTGGATATTTAGAAGGGTTTTACTACACCCCACGCGTTGATAAAGAGATCCTTGAAAAGTATTCAGAGGGCCTCATTTGTCTTTCTGGTCCCATTCAAGGGCGACTTGCACAATTCATTATCCAGGATCGCATTGAAGAGACCGAAGAGGAACTCGCATGGGGACAAAAAATTTATGGTGAGAACTTCTATTTTGAACTTCAGCGTCATCAAATGAGTGATGCTCACATCCAGTCGGAAGGGATAGACCATGAGTCTTGGCTCTATCAATATTACTTAGATCATGTCAAAAATCAGGACAAGGTGAACACTAAGCTTTTTGCTCTTTCAAAAGAGAGAGGAATTTCTCTCGTTGCAACGAATGGAACTCACTATATTGATCGGGATGATTGGCGAGCACATGAAATTTTAATGAATGTGCAGTCAGGTGAACCGGTAGAAATCATTCAACGGGACTCCTTTGGAAATCCGATAGGGCGAGAGCTAAATCCCAAGAGGAAAGTTCTACCAACTCACGAACTTTATTTTAAATCTCCTAATGAGATGGAGACTCTTTTTGCTGATATCCCTGAAGCGATTGAAAACACCGAGAAAATTGCAAATGATTGCAACGTCGAGATCGATTTTAAGACAAGGTTTTATCCTGTTTTTGTTCCTCCCCATCTTGAAGGGGAGAAATTTGATGAAAAAACCCGACTTAAAGAAGGGGCTGCATACCTAAAGAAGCTTAGCGAAGAGGGAATTCCAAGAAGATATACTCCAGAGCGTCTTGAAAAAGTTAAGGAAAAATATCCTGACAAAGATTCGATGATTGTTGTGAAAGAAAGGATTGAGAGGGAGCTGGAGATTATCACTTCAAAAGGAATGTGCGATTACCTTTTGATTGTTTATGATTTTATTGCCTGGGCTAAAAATCAGGGAATTCCTGTAGGACCTGGAAGAGGATCGGGAGCTGGATCCATTATCCTCTATCTCATTGGGATCACCGATATAGAACCCCTTCGCTTTAATCTGTTCTTCGAGCGTTTTATCAATCCCGAGCGGATGTCCTATCCCGATATCGATGTTGACATCTGTATGGATCGTCGCTCCGAAGTGATCGATTACACCCTCAAAAAATATGGAAAAGATAAAGTCGCTCAGATCATTACCTTTGGAACAATGAAAGCAAAGATGGCGATAAAAGATGTCGGAAGGGTTTTGAGTGTTCCCTTAACGAAGGTCAATGAAATTGCAAAGCTTGTCCCCGAAGATCCCACTATGACTCTTAAAAGAGCTCTTGCACTTGATCCCGAGCTCAAGAGAATGTCTGAAGTAGATGAAGATGCAAAACGGATTTTAGAATATGCCCAAAGACTTGAAGGTTCGATCCGCAATACCGGAATTCATGCCGCAGGACTCATTATTTGTGGAGATCCTCTAACCGATCATATCCCTATTTGTAATGCCAAAGATTCTGAAATGGCTGTCACCCAATATTCGATGAAACCTGTCGAAGCAGTTGGGATGCTTAAAATTGACTTCTTAGGGCTTAAAACACTCACATCGATTCAGAAAACTGTCGAGGCGATTAAAGCACATGGGGGTGAGCATGTTGATTGGGTAAACTTACCTCTTGAGGATCAAAACACCTTTAACCTCCTTAACCAAGGGAAAACGCAAGGTGTTTTCCAGCTAGAATCGACAGGGATGCAAGAACTTGCAAAAAACCTACATATTGATAAATTTGAAGAGATCATTGCGGTTGGTGCTCTTTATCGCCCTGGACCCATGGAGATGATCCCCTCCTTTATTAATCGGAAACATGGGCGGGAAAAAATTGAAGTCGACCACCCTTTAATGGAAGATGTCATCCGTGAAACCTATGGGATTATGGTTTACCAAGAGCAGGTGATGCAGATTGCTTCTCTTTTAGCTAATTACTCCTTGGGAGAAGGTGATGTTCTCCGCCGTGCCATGGGAAAAAAAGACCGAAAAGAGATGGCCAAACAGCGGGAGAAATTCAGAACAGGGGCCATAGAAAAAGGTGTTGATGAAGGGAAGGCGATGGAAGTTTTCGATAAAATCGAAAAATTTGCCTCTTACGGTTTTAACAAATCCCACGCTGCTGCCTATGGATACTTAAGTTATGTCACAGCTTATTTTAAAGCGAATTATCCTAAGGAGTGGCTTGCAGCACTCATGACCTGTGATAGCGATGATCTTACAAAAGTTTCGAAGCATATCCGCGAATGTGAGGCAATGGAGATTAAAATTCTCTCCCCTGATGTTAATGAATCGGGTACTGAATTTGCTGCTGCTACCTCCGGAATACGCTTTGCGATGTCAGGAATTAAAGGGGTCGGAAGAGGTGTTGTTGAAACGATCATTGAAGAAAGAAAAGATAATGGCCCCTATAAATCGCTCTACGAGTTCTTTAAGAGAATCGATCTAACAAAAGTAGGAAAAAAAGTTGGTGAGAATTTGATTGATGGAGGATGTTTTGATTTCACAGGTTGGACGCGTCAAGAACTTTTAGAAAGCGTTGAGCCGATGTTTGAGCAAACCTCAAGGGAGCAAAAAGAACAAGAAAAAGGGGTGATGGATTTCTTTTCTAACTTTGAAGATGAAGAAAAAATCCTCTTCAACTCTCCCCCAAAAGTCGAAAGACAACAAGAAAAAAAAGAGCTTCTCGCTAAGGAAAAAGAATTCCTAGGTTTTTTCCTGACAGGGCATCCTATGGATGAATACCGCCCCTTTCTTGAAAAACTCGGATGCTCTCCTTTTCACGAACTTGAGAGCCAAAAGTCAGGAAGTATTGTCAAGACAGCCTTTATTATAGAGAGTGTCAAAGTTAAGATTTCTAAAAAGTCCCAAAAGAAATTTGCCATTCTAGTGATCAGTGATGGAATGGAGAGATTTGAGCTCCCTGTTTGGCCTGATATGTATGAAGATAACAGCCACCTTTTTATCGAAAATCAACTCCTTTTCTCTATTTTGCAAGTTGAAAAAGAAGATGATTCGATCCGTCTCCGTTGCCGATCTCTTAAGGATTTGTCAACAATTAACGAAGAAAATACTCAACAATTAAACACCTTATATGAGCAGATCAAGAAAGTCGCCAGCTCTGATTTAAGGGGAAAGAAAAAACAAAATGCGGAGACATCTATGGACAAAGTTGAAGAAAAGAAGATCCATCTTACTCTAGATGCAAATCTTCTCCGTTTATCGGAAATTATAAAACTCAAAAAAGTTTTTCACAAATATCCAGGGACTTCTCCAGTGTATTTAGCATTTCATAGCGGTGAAAAAAGAGTTGGAACTGTTGAAGTTGAATCAAAATGGGGTATTAGCTGGAGCGCAGAGCTCGAAAATCAGCTGAAAAGCCTTCCATTTATTCAATCACTTGCGGTAGATTCTTGAATAGACTTAAATAGGTAATCATGAGAACTGTAGCATTATTTTTTTTAATTTG
Source organism: uncultured Simkaniaceae bacterium (assembly GCA_965555895.1). Taxonomy (GTDB): domain Bacteria; phylum Chlamydiota; class Chlamydiia; order Chlamydiales; family Simkaniaceae; genus Neptunichlamydia. Next base: position 3,902 of record CBEWFH010000040.1, on the reverse strand, counting down.
TTTTGGCGCTTTAAGTGCAAATCCCCTCGATCCTATTGTTAGGAGTCAGATCAATGTTCATGTTTATTACGCAAGTATAATCGAACACTATCAGAGTGAAAATTGGCAAAAACTTGCTTGGAAATGTGAAGACCTAATCGCCGATTTTCCAACGAACCCTTTCGCCCGCGAAGCTCTTTATTATTTAGGGGTTGCAGAATACAAATTAGGAGACTATGAATATGCAAATCGCGCCTTTTCCGATTACTTAAAAGAAGAACTCACTCCAAAGTTTTTTGATCAGACGATTCGCTATAAATTTGAGCTTGCTACTGAATTTGATGGGGGAAGCCGTATTCATCTCTTTGGGTGGAATAAAATGCCTAAGTGGCTTCCTGCATACGAAGAGGCGATTGAGATTTATGATGAAGTCATTACAACAATGCCGCGCGATGATCTAGCTGCCAAATCTCTTTATCGAAAAGGGGTTCTCCTCCTCCGTATGGAAGAATATAAAAAAAGTATCGATGCTTTTCAAACCCTTTGCCGCCGCTTTCCGAAGCATCCTCTAGCGCCCGATGGATATGTTGGGATTTCAGATGTTTATTTGACAGAGTGCAAAAGCGATTTTCCAGATTCTAATAAATTAGAGCTCGCCGAAATTAACCTTCGGAAGTTTCGAACACACTTCCCTAGCGAGCCCCGTATTGAAGAAGCTGAAAAGAGACTTCGGGGAATGAAGGAAGAGCTAGCAAATGACCTTCTTGAAATTGCCGAATTTTATGAGCGGACCAAGAAAGGAAAAGCAGCAGCGATTTACTACGCCACCATTCTAAAAAAGTATCCAGAAACCAAAGCAGCCAAGAAATCAGAAAAAAGGCTTAAGGTCCTCGATGTCCCCGATATCTATTCTAAGAAAAACCCTCTTGCTGACGATGCTATTCTCGTTGATTCTACTGACTAGTTGTGGTTACCATACAGGTGCTGATGAATCGACCCTTTCTGTTCCCTACTTTAAAGGGGATACCAATGGAGTCCTTACCGATACCGTTATTAAAGCACTTGCTGCATCAGGCGATTTTCAATATACCGATCGGGGTGGTACTCTCCTTCTTGAAGGAACAATAATTTCAGATGCTAACGAAAACATCGGCTATCAATTTGATCGTGACCCTATCTCTGGCCAGCGGATTCACCGCCTTGTTCCAAATGAAGGACGGCGCGAGATCATCGTTCAAATTACCCTAACCGATACCTGTACCCAAAAAGTTCTCTACGGCCCTATCAATATCTCCGCATATGGTGACTATGATTTTGTTGATTCCGATTCTCTAAGAGATACCTCTTTTATTAATCCTGCAGGAGCGCGCGAGTCGGTCCTCTTTTTCTCCCTTGGGCAGCTTGATTCTATCGATGGTGCCAAAGAGAGCTCTCTCGACCTAATCCACCGCCGCCTTGCAGTCAAAATCGTTGAGGGAATCTCTAACCTTCCCTACAATATAGAATAATGAAGAAAAGTTTTTCAGCAGAGCTAGCATCCTTGCAGACTATACTCCGGTGGGTTTCTCAGCATCTTGAGGAAACAAACCTCTCTGATGTCGAAATCCGCCGTATTGAAATTGCCCTTGAAGAAGGGATCGTCAACATCATCTCATATGCCTACCAAGGGAAAGTGGGGGACATCGAAGCCTCCTTTGAGCATCATATAGGGGAATATGTTGAAATCACCTTCAAAGATACCGGTTTTCCATTCAACCCCCTCAAGCAAAAAAAAAAGATCGATCCTCTTACTCCAGTCGAAGAGATAGAAGAAGGGGGATTCGGAATTCTCTTCATGCAAAAACTCATGGACAAAGTCGAGTATACCCGCAAAAACGATACCAATGTTCTCACTCTCCGAAAAAACCTAGCTCAAAAATCTCTTTAAAGCTTAAACTGACTTATTGAAATTAACTTGGGTATCTTTAATGAGAATTCTGATTGCATCACTTTTGGTTATTTTAGCTTGTAGCTGTGGGAAGAAAAGTGTGGGGCCGGAAGAACGGACGTTGAACATTTCATTTGGAGCTGAGGTACGAGTTCTTGATCCTAGGATTGTTGGTGAGTACCCCTCTTCCCATTTGATTCGGATGCTTTTTGATGGTCTCATGCGTTGCAATGAGGCTGAGGTCCTCTCTCCCTCTGTTGCTGAAAGTTATGTCATCTCTAAAGATTTCAAAGTCTATACCTTTACCCTTAGAGATACTATGTGGAGTGATGGCGTTCCTGTAACAGCGCACGACTTTGAATATGCATGGAAGAAATCACTCGATTCAAAAACACTGAGTCATGGAGCTCAGAACTTCTATTTTATTAAGAATGCAAAACTTTCTGCGGAAGGGAAAGTATCAGTAGATGAAATCGGTGTCCATGCACTTAATGATAAAACCCTAGAAGTGGAGCTCGAATTTCCTGCCCCTTATTTTCTTGAGGTACTAGCGTGTACCCTCTTTAGTCCCATCCCAAAACATCTCGAAGAAAAAGATCCCGACTGGGCTCACCGTACGGACCATTCCTTTGTTTCCAATGGACCCTTTAAGTTAAAGAAGTGGAAGCAGGGGAATAAAATCACTGTAGAAAAAAACCCCCTTTATTGGGATGCCGATCATGTTCATATGTCTGAAATTTGCATCAATTTTATTGAAGATGGGATGACTCAACTTTATATGTTTGAGAAAGATAAGCTCGATTGGATTGGGTCCCCTGTGAATAAAATCCCTTCAGAAGCGATTAAAAGTATCAAGAACGATCCCTCTTTTGTCTCTGTCGAAAGTCCCTGTATCTATTGGTTTTTTCTAAATAGTGAAACTTTTCCGTTCAACAATAAAAAAATCAGACAAGCCTTTTCCTATGCAATTGATCGACAAGCGATTGTCGATCATATCTTTGAGGGAGATGGGATTCCAGCTGAGGGGATTGTTGCTCCCTGTTTCGACTTAGGAAATGCCCCATGTTTCAAGGATAATAACACCCTTCTTGCCAAAGAGCTCTTTGATGAAGCTTTAGTAGAACTTAATCTCACAAGAGAAATCTTTCCCCCCATTTCGATCAGCTATGCTGGAGCGGTTGAAACTCTCAGTCGGACCTCTCAAGTGGTGCAGCAATTATGGCAAAAGACCTTTGGAATCAAAGTTAGGCTTCAACAAGCTGACTGGCCTGTCCACTTCACCGCTATCCAAAAAGGGAACTATCAGGTGGGAATGATGGGGTGGACCTCTTTTATTGGAGATCCGATCTATATGCTACAGACCTTTAAGTACAAGGGCGACATGGTCAATATGTCTAACTGGGAGTCTCAAGAGTATCTAGATCTTCTCGAAGCATCGAACCTTGAGGTTGATCCGGTGAAGAGAAATCAGCTATTAATCGCCGCGGAAAAAGTTCTTATGGATGAGATGCCCATTATTCCCATCTGCTTTTTAAGTCTGGAGTTTTCTAAAAAGCCTGAGCTCATAGGTGTCAACCTTCCCCCATCGGGAGAGATTGACTTTAAGTATGCACAGTTTGAAACAGCGCGCTAAATCTCTATAAGAGCACAAGCGAAGCCAACTCTATCATAGTTTTTTGATCCTTACCTGCACCATAATGGTCCGTTTTCTCCAGATCATTGACATAAAACTTAACATTCTTAGGTTTTGGTATCAGTATAGGGAGATTCAATATTATGGAATGTGCGGTTGTAAATCTTTGCAAATAGGGCCATGGGCCCTATTACTCCCAGTGTTAGTCTAAGTAGGAGAGGTTTTTGGGATTGGCAGTAGAGTGCAAAGATGAGAGAGGCCAGTATAGCTATTTTTTTAAAATCATGGTCTGGTTTTTTTAAGGTGTCCCCTTTCAACAATGAAGTGCAACAAACAGATGAAATTTAAACTTGTCTGAAGATG
>CBEWFH010000039.1:0-8230 GCA_965555895.1 uncultured Simkaniaceae bacterium | reverse complement strand
GAACCTCTTGATATTCCGGTCATCCCTTTAAGTGTTTCGACCGGTGAAAATCTCGATCGATTAAAAACCCTTATGGAAAATAAAACCTCTGTCTTTTCTGGGCAGTCGGGAGTCGGTAAATCTTCCCTTATCAATACTATTTTTGGAAGCGCTCTTCCCGTCGGCCCTATCGCTCTAAAGACTAACAAAGGATCTCATACAACCACTGCCGCCGAGCTAATCCCCCTAGAAAACGAAGCCTTTTGCATCGATACCCCCGGAATCAAAAGCTTTGGCCTTTGGGACAATGATCCTTCCTCAATCCTCGAAATTTTTCCTGATTTTACAGCCTTTGCCTCCAATTGCAAATTTCCCAACTGCACCCACATCCAGGAACCCGATTGCGCGATAAAAAATGCGATCGAAGAAAAAACCATTCACCCCTTGCGGTATGCTTCCTACATCACCCTTCTTGAAGATACTCCCCCAAAAGAATGGGAATAAATCTTTCTGTTTGCTAACTTTATTTTATGATAAAAATTGCAAAAATACATGGACGTGAAATCCTCGACTCTAGAGGGAATCCCACTGTTAAAGTGGAAGTGACAACCGATGATGAAATTACAGGTAGAGCTGCTGTTCCCTCAGGTGCATCAACTGGTGAACATGAAGCCGTTGAACTCCGCGACAATGATCCGAAACGGTATGGAGGCAAAGGGGTTTTAAAAGCCGTCGCTAACGTCAATGGTCCCCTTGCAAAACTCCTTAAAGAGTGGGATATCTTTGATCAGGAAGGGATTGACCGTGCGATGATCAAAGAAGATGGAACAAAAAATAAAGGGAACTTTGGTGCCAATGCCATCTTAGGAATCTCACTTGCCGTTGCAAGAGCAGCTGCCATGACCCGAAAAATTCCTCTCTTTAAATATATTTCTACCGGCGAAGAGACGATGATGCCCGTCCCTATGATGAACATCATAAACGGGGGCGCCCATGCTAACAACTCTCTCGACTTCCAAGAATTTATGATCCGCCCCATCGGCGCTCCCAACTTTCCAGAATCTCTCCGCTATGGCGCAGAAACCTTCCATGCACTGAAAAAACTCCTCAAAGAAAAAGTGCATGCCACCTCTGTCGGCGATGAAGTGGGCTTTGCTCCTAAACTAACTTCTGATGAACAGGCCTTTGATTTTATCCTCTCTGCCATTGAAAAAGTGGGGCTCAAACCGGGAAAAGATATCTCCCTTGCACTCGACTGCGCCGCTTCAGAATTTTATGATCGCGATAAAAAAGTCTACTACGATAAAAAACAAAAACTCGCCGGACAAAAGTTTGAAGAGAGAGATGCCACAACGCAAGTAGCCCACCTTGAGAAACTCATCGCAAAATATCCGATCGATACGATTGAAGATGGCCTTGATGAAAATGATTGGGACGGATGGGAAACTCTCACAGATCGCCTTGGCGGAAAAATCCAACTTATCGGCGATGATATCTTTGTCACCAACACCTCTTTCCTCCAAAAAGGGATCGACATGGGCGTTGCAAACTCGATCCTGATCAAAGTGAATCAAATTGGAACGCTAACAGAAACGCTAGAAACGATTGCTCTCGCAAAAAAGAATAACTACAAAACTGTGATCTCACACCGCTCCGGAGAAACCGAAGACACTTTTATTGCAGATCTTGCCGTTGCAACTCGCGCCGGCCAAATCAAAACAGGTTCCCTCTCCCGTTCCGACCGAGTTGCCAAGTACAACCGCCTACTCTTCATTGAAGAAATTATTGGAACTTAAGCTGGTTATAGCATCATTCCGGGAAGGTGGCATATATGGAGATGAGGGGAGCTCCCTTGTTTTTAATGCGCTCCTATCCTCATCAGTCCGGCGTGATATTATAAATGGAGGTGTAGAGGGGCTATCATCCCATTCTGATGGACTACTTGTTTCTCGGAAATCTGGAGAGTTATCAACGTCCTGTCTAATCTTTTTCACCCCCCTAAGCATCTTTTTTCCTGCTTCTTCAGGTGGAGTTTGCAGTTTTGATTCACGAGGAATCTTAGACTTTTTATCGCTTTTAATTTTTTCACACATGACTAGTATAGCATTCAAATCTAAAGGCGCTGGTTCCCTACTCTTCTTGGACTTAGAATTCGGACTCATATCAGGTTCTCTATTTACCCTTTTCAGTCTCAGTTCCGCAATGGGTTTAGGAGGAGGAGATTCCCCACGGTTCATTGCTTTTTTGGTATTGAGAGGATTCTATCCAGTATTGACCATAACGGTTACTGACCATCATCGTGAAATAACTCCAAGCTTCAAAAAGATCTTGATAGACAGTATTAAATGCTTTTTTCACCTCTTCGGAATGAATCACGGCTTTGTAAACAGACCCTGCCAGGGTGAAAAGAGCGGCAGCAATGTGATAAGCGGGTCTAAGCGTTATTGAAAATAAAAAGTTGGGAATTGCTTGCACTTTCCGTCCAAACCATCCATCACTCCCACTTTCTTTATCATAGGTATCTGACTACTTTTTGTAGTCTGGAATAGTATTTAGAGGTTCTTCTCCAGCAGTTTTTTGATAAATGGTATATAGAATTGACAAAACTTCTCCCAATTTTGCAAGAATCATAAATAGAAAGGGCTAGTTTAATCTGCATTAACGAATTGAAGCAAACATTAATTTGCATCCTTGCAATAAATATTCATCGTTCGCTATTGAAAAGCTTAACCAAAGGATAAGTTCATGCGACAAACCATTGCTCTTTTTGGAGAAGCTGAAAAAGGAGAGATTGGCTTTCCCCTCTTTATGAAATCGCTCACTCATTTGAATGAGGCGCTTGGTAATCCCCCTGATGAAAGCCGCGGACTCTTCTTTGCGATTCAGTTTCTTTTATATGAGCAAGAGGTGATCTATATTCGGGTAAAAGAGGAAGGGTTTAGTACAAAAGATTATCTTAAAGGGATGAAACATCTTCTGAATAAAAAAGAGGTTGCGCATCTCACTGCAGTTTGTTTACCAGGAGTGGGCGACGCGCGCATTATTGATTCAGTGGGTCCCGTTACTGAAACCCACGGCGCTCTTGTCATCACTACAGAGCAAGATCTCTACGACTACTTAACATCTCTTCAACTTCCAAGTATTTGATCTTTTTATACATAGGATTATTCTTATCTCTTTCTGTAGTGTTCTCCTGTTTTTTGGACAGGTTTTTGTCTTAATTTTTTTGCTCCGTCAGCATATCTGTCATTTTCACCGGTCCCCATTCTTCGGTGAAGGGACACGGATGAAAACGACGAGCTATACTTCCTAAGGGGCTCAGTCAATGCGATTTTATTCATCTTATAAACTCTTATACTGCTCGTTTTCCATTTCGATATTCCTCTGATGTTAAGTAACCTAGGGAACTATGAGGCCGATCCTTATGATACTTATCTATCCAGGCGGCAATCACCATAAAAGCTTCATCTCGATCTTTGAATGAGTTTTGCCATACACACCTCCTTAATCGTCCGAAAAAACCTTTCTATCATCCTATTCTGTTCGGGTATATGGCGTAATATATTCTTGATCAACACCATAAGATTTAGCAACCTTTACAAAGGGTTTGGAACCAAATATTAAACCATTATCCGAACGCAGCAGAAGCCCTTGAGAAGGAATCTCTAGCAATCAAGGCCTCTTCTAGCGCTGCTGCTCTATGTTTCGATATTCCCGACAATGAATACAGCCTCCATCCTACAATGGATCGTCGATGATCGCCGTTAGGGGGCACCCACCATCCATCTTCTTCACAGAAGATCGATGTCACATCTATTGCCCACCCCTCATTTGATCTCTCTGCATGAGATTTTCTTTCTTTGCTTTCTCCTTAAGACAGCAGTTAGCTGTCTCAGCCCATAGGTCGGATTCTCAATAATAATTTCTCGAAGAGCTACTATCAAGCTCTTATCCAAAGGTTTAGGTCTTCTTTTCCTTACTCGGTGAGAGCTATGAGCTTTTTTCTAGCATCAATCTCTAATATGAGCTCTCCTACTTTGCCCCTGAGCTCCTTGATTCCCGCTTTACTTTATCAACAGTCTTGATCTTAAGGCTTTGCTCTCCTCCTGAGAAGAAGTCTTCTTTCCATTTTTTCAACTTCCCCTTTTCGGAGAGCTGTTGGGAGAATTCGATATCAGAACCATTTATCTCTTTGCAAGCACTTCTTTATTAAGATCAATGGTGATATTAATTGTCTTTAAAGTAAAAAATCGTTTCTAATTCATTATTAAATGTGGTAATTGTAAAAACAGAAGTAAATAAGCTTCTCTGTTTTTTTAGATGAGCTTAGAAATATGGAATTATCTTAAATAGAGGTCATTATGAAAAAGAAATCCTCAGTTTTGATTTTAGCTCTTGGAGTTACCCTCGTCGCAGGGTGTGAATCAAATACAGGGACTGGCGTTCTCGTGGGTGGTGCTGGTGGTGCTGCAATCGGTGGAATCGTTGGTGGTGGCGGTGGAGCTCTCATCGGAGCTGCAAGTGGTGTCATTGTTGGGGGGCTTATTGGAGCTTACCTTGACAACCAAGAGTCTAAGAACCTTAAAAACGAAAGCCCGCAGACTTATAGACGGGTAGACAATGGCGAGAAATTAAGCGTCAATGATGTTATCAACCTTTCGAAAGCAAATGTTGCTGATGATAAAATCATTGGACTGATTCAGAAAACAAATAGCCACTTCACATTAAATAGCTATCAAATCAATAAGCTTCGTGATGCTGGTGTTTCTGAGCACGTCATTAACTACATGATGTACAACACTTAAGAAATCTTTCACCGAAGGGAGCATTTATTTGCCCCCCTTCGATGAAAAAAAATTCTAAAGAGGTTGAATATTACTTGCATAAAATGCAATATGTTGGGATAAACCCAATAAAACCCTGTATTTTTTAGGTATGCACATAGATGAGCATAAATGAGATAAAGAGCGAGACCTTCTGGAGGTTCAACCACGAAGGATTTCATAAAAATGTTGAGTCTCATTGCATAGCTGGCCTAAAACAATTCAAGAAAATCATCCGCTCTTATGTTTTCTTCCACCTTTTTTTTCTTGGGCTCCTTGCTGGAGAAGTCATTACATTCTTTTTATCCTTGACCCTCCTCTTTCAAACTTCACTCATCGCCCTCTCCCTTGCGGCAATCCTTTTGACAGGGTTTGCCTATTTGATCCTCCTCTTTTACTTCCAAACCAAAAAACCCGAGCAGTTTCTTGAGCTTCGGAACTTTTTCATGCTCCTTTGCAAAAAAGGGCTCCCGAAAAACCTTATCTGCTCCGAATATCACCTTTCCCTTGCCAACTCTGCCTATCGCTTTGCTGCCTACCTGACCAAAGAAGAAGGTCAGCTTTACACCCTCCCCCCCCAAATTGGCTCTCTCAATCAAGCAATGCGAAAAGTAACCAACCTCTGCCACCGAAAAGATATGCAGAGGATGAAAGAAGTTCTCTTCCTTGTTTCGATCAGTGAACACATCCAGCTGATTAAAAATGCACCGACAAATCTAGAAGCGCACGCTTCACTTGCCAATGCCTATGTCGCCCTTTCCCGTCTCTACCAAAAGGACAGTTCGGAGCATGAGAAATTCCAAACTGCAGCAAAAAAGGCAATACAAGAATACATAATCATCGATCATCTCTCCCCCAATGATCCGTGGGTCCATGCCCAGCTTGCATCATGCTACCATGATTTAAAAATGCACGTTGAAGAGATTTCTCAATATGAAAAAGTTCTGGAACTTTGCCCTGAAGATAAGCAGATCCTCTTCCGCCTTGGCATTCTCTCCTTTCAACAAGGAGAAAATGCTCGCGGACTGAAGATCTATGAAAAGTTAAAAGAGATGCAGTTCTCCCGTGCGGATGAGCTCATCGACTTCTACGATGCCAACCTCATGCAAGAATACTTCATCTCTTCTCTATAAAATTTATCCCTTGAAGAACATTACAATCTTATAAACGGTTTCTGCTCGCTTAAAGTTGCTTCCTTGAACAAGGATTAGGGTGTATAGGGAAACAGTTGGGAGAGGTTAAGCCGTCAATTCTTCGATATTTTCCTCGCTTAGCCCTCCAATCATTTCCTCTATTTTTCCATGGAGAAGGTCGGTCAGTTTATCTGCCATTTACGTCTCTATTGTAGGAATGTAGATTTCCCCGTAACTGTTCTTGTACCCGAAAAATCTATTTTCCTCTATGATTTTCGATAAAGGATTCATTTATGTGCCGTATCATTTTTCTTCTCATAGCCTTTCCACTTTTTGGGGCCGTAGAACTTGGTGTCGATACCTTCTTTAAAGAAGGGCATGACAAAGGGATACGGAGCAAACGGATTGGACTCATTAGTAATCAAACGGGTGTCGACAAAAACCTTACTCCAACAGTGGAAGTTCTCCAGAAAAATGGGATGAAACTCGTTGCCCTTTTTTCTCCTGAGCATGGGTGGAGTGGGAGCGGATATGCCTTTGAGAAGATTAAAGATGGAACCGTAGAAAATCTTCCCGTCTATAGTTTGCATGGAGAAACGCGCCGTCCTACTGAGAAAATGCTTAAAGGGATCGATCTATTAATTTATGATATTCAAGATATTGGGATCCGCTCTTATACTTATGCTACTACGCTCTTCTATGTGATGGAAGAGGCTGCTAAGCGGAATATTCCCGTTATTGTTTTTGACCGTCCCAACCCGATTAATGGACTGATCATTGATGGAGGGATGCTTGAAGAAAAATGGCGCTCTTTTATTGGCTATGTTAATGTCCCTTACTGTCATGGGATGACCATTGGAGAACTTGCCACCTTTTTTAATGAAGAATATAGGATCGGCTGCAAGCTCAAAGTGATTCCAATGAAGGGGTGGAAGCGGACGATGTCCTTTAAGGAAACAGGGCTAACGTGGATTCCGACAAGTCCCCATATTCCCGAAGCTGATACCCCACTCTTCTATGCATCAACCGGAATTATTGGTGAGCTTGACATGGTCAATATCGGGGTGGGATATACCCTCCCCTTTAAAGTGGTTGGCGCTCCCTGGATTGATGCTGAGGCTTTTGCTACAAAACTAAATAGCCAAAAACTTCCCGGCGTCCACTTCTTCCCTTTTCATTATCGCCCCTTTTATGGGTCTATGAAAGATAAAGATTGTCACGGGGTTCTCATCCGTGTTACCGATATCCGCCGCTACAAACCCTTGAGTGTTCAATATTTGCTTATGGGAATCTTAAAGAGTCTCTACCCCAAAGAGACAAAGGGATATCTTCAAAAGGCAAACGAAAGTAAAAAAAGACTTTTCAACCTTGCCAACGGAAACGATGAGATCTATCGCCTCATGCTTCATGAGCGGTATGCCGCTTGGAAAATGATTGCATACCAACAAAATGAGCGAGAACAATTTAAGAAAGTCCGAGAGAAATATCTCATTTATTAGCACTTTGCATATTTTATTACTAAGTTGTTTGACAAAAAGGGAGAACGAGGATATTATTCTGGGAATGAAAAACAATGTTTTAGGAGTAAATACCGATGTCTCATATAAAATTTAAGCCTCTTGGAAATCGTATTTTAGTTAAAAGGTCTGAAGTTGAAATAAGTAAACGGGGAATTTTCCTTCCCGATTCTGCTCAGGAAAAATCTAAGGAAGGAGAGGTTCTTGCTGCAGGTCCTGGGAAAACTAAAAAAGATGGGAATGTTGAAGCAATGGAACTCAAAGTGGGCGATCGTGTCTTTTTCTGTGGTTTTGCAGGAACAGAAGTAAAAGCCGGTGAGGGCGAAGAATTCCTCATCATGTCCGAAGATGATATCTTAGCAGTAGTAGAATAAGGAGTAGATTATGGCTAAAATGATGCAATTTAATGAAAGTGCTCTCAAGTCGATCCTTAAAGGGGTAAAAACCCTTGCTAAAACGGTCATCGTGACCCTTGGGCCAAAAGGACGAAATGTTGTAATTAATAAAGGGTTCGGAGCTCCTCTTTCTACAAAGGATGGAGTGACTGTTGCCAAAGAAATTTCCCTAAAAGATAAGTTTGAGAATATCGGTGCTCAGCTAGTAAAAGAGGCCTCTTCAAAAACCTCCGATGTGGCTGGTGATGGGACAACAACTGCGATTGTCCTTGCTGAAGCGATCTTTAAAGAAGGGGTGAAAAATGTCATTGCAGGCGCCAACCCAATGAGTGTGAAGCGGGGTATTGATAAAGCTGTTCAATGTATAATTGAAGAGCTTAATA
>CBEWFH010000038.1:0-8264 GCA_965555895.1 uncultured Simkaniaceae bacterium | reverse complement strand
TTCTTGTCAGTGCAAGATAAACCATGATTTAGGGTTAAAACTACCTGAGGCCCTTTTAACCCTTAGGGAAATAAGGGGAAAGGTGGTTTCTAATAAGAATGTTGCGACTTTTATTAAGGAACTAGTGGTAGAAATTCCTGAGACGGAGAGTCTCAAGTATATCCCTGGGGATTACTTGCAGATTCATGTGCCGAGCTATAAAACTAATACGGAAAAATGGAGGGGAACTATGGAAGAAGAGTATATGCAAGATTGGGAACAATTTAATCTTTTTGGTGTTGAAATTGATCATGAAGATGAAGGGGTCATCCGCGCCTATTCTATGGCATCTTACCCCGCTGAAGGAAATATTCTAAAATTTAACGTTCGGATTGCAACTCCTCCTTTTATTAGAGTGGAGCTTGTAACGGATATTCCCTGGGGAATTTGTTCCTCTTATGTTTTTGGTCTAAATGATGGTGATGGAGTAAGGCTCTCCGGCCCTTATGGAGAGTCCCACATGATCGAAGGAGATGAAGAAATTGTTTTCTTAATTGGTGGAGCCGGATCATCGTTTGGAAGGAGCCATATTCTCGATCTTTTTAAGACTCATAAAACACAAAGAAAGGTAACTCTATGGTACGGTGCACGTTCACTTAAGGAGAACATTTACCAAGAGGATTACGAAGCACTTGATAAAGAGTTCGCTAATTTTTCCTATCATCTGGTATTATCACAGCCAACAAGGAAGGATTTTGAAGGGGGATGGCCCCAGAATAATCCTGTAAAAACCAACTATCTTTTCAAAGCCTTTGAAGAAGGGCATTTGAAAGAGATGGAAGAACCTGAAAACGCCCTTTACTATGTATGTGGACCACCTTTACATAATAGTAGTGTAATGAAACTTCTTGATGATTATGGCATCCCAAAAGAAAACATAGTATTGGACGACTTTGGAAATTAAACGATGAAAATATTAGTTGCTCAAAGAAATCCCATTGTTGGGGATATCGATGGAAATACAGCAAAAATTCTAGAAAGTATGGATCAAGCACGGCAAAAAGGTGTTGATCTCGTAATGTTTGGCGAACTTATGCTCTGTGGTTATCCTCCCGAGGATTTGGTTTACCATAATACCTTTATTGATTCTATGGAGCTCCATTTAGAGCGGATTATGAAAGCCTCGAAAGGGATCACGGCAATCGTTGGCCTTATTCGACGCAATTTTGAAGAAGGGGAAAAGAATCTTCTCAATAGTGCCGCTGTGATTCATGATGGTCATCTCTTAGGATTTCAAGATAAATGGCTCCTCCCCACCTATGATGTTTTTGAAGAGCGCCGCTATTTTGAGCCTGGAACCAAAACGAGAATTTGGGAAGTCGGAGGGAAACGGATAGGACTCATTATTTGTGAAGATATTTGGCAACATGCTGGTTATGTCGGTTATACCCGTTATGGGCGGGACCCTGTTCAAACCTTAGTAGAACTTAATCCCGATATCCTACTCAACATCTCAGCATCACCTTACCAATTCCAAAAACCTGATATTCGTGTTAATGTCTGCGCAAAAGCAGCAAAAACTCTTCAGTGTCCCGTTGTCATGTGTTGCCAGGTGGGAGCAAATGGGCAGATTGTCTTCGATGGGTATAGCGTCTATGTCAATGCAAAAGGGGAGCTTAGCCAGCTAGCAAAAGGATTTGCAGAAGATGCAATGGTGGTCGATTTAGAGGCGGAGTCTTGTCCTGTCCCTTTTGAATATGATCCGATGTCAAACCTTCTCAGCGCTCTTGAGCTTGGGGTCAAGGATTACTTCCATAAGTTGGAATTTCAAAAAGCCTGCCTGGGACTTTCGGGTGGGATTGACTCAGCACTTGTTGCTTATATAGCGGCAAAGGCTTTAGGACCTGAAAACGTTTTAGGGGTTAGCATGCCCTCTTGTTACACGACAAGCCAAAGTCAAAAAGATGCTCCTCACTTAGCGCAAAATTTAGGGATTGATTTTTTAGAAATTCCAATCAAAGAGCCCTTTGATGCTTTTCTCCACCTTCTTGAGCCTCATTTTAAAGGAAAAGAAATTGATGTCACCGAAGAAAATCTTCAAGCGCGGATCCGCGGGATGATCCTTATGGCCATGTCAAACAAGCATGGGTATATTAATCTAAGTACCGGGAATAAAAGTGAAATGGCACTTGGGTATGCGACACTCTATGGCGATATGTGTGGTGGTTTAGGGGTGATTGGGGATGTAACAAAAACACGGGTTTACGATCTCTGTCGCCACATCAATAAAATTGAGAAAAGAGAGGTCATTTCCGAATCGATCATAATAAAGCCACCTTCCGCAGAGCTTCGACACGATCAAATCGACCTCGATTCTCTTCCGGAATATGGGGTGGTCGACAATGTCCTTGAAGGGTACGTAGAAAATTATCTATCTATTGATGAAATTGCTGAGAAATACAAGATATCTCAAGAGCTTGTCTTAGAGCTTATCCAAAAGATTCATGCCGCAGAATACAAAAGACGGCAAGGGCCGCCTATTATAAGAGTCTCTAAAAAATCATTCGGCGTCGGGCGCCGCTATCCTATCGTCCAGAAGTGGCTATGAACCCATTTTATTTTTAGCAGCAAAATAGGAGGCGTTTCCTAACAAGAACCCTGCGGGAAGTCCGAACCCAAAAGGAAGTCGCCTGCAGCATCCCCGAAGTCGCCTGCAGCATCCCCATAGAATAGCAACAGCAGCTGTCTTTTGAAGAACAAAACCATGGTTTCTAGTTCCTCTCAAAAGTGCACTATTTCTCAAACTAGGAAGTTGACCGCAGGTGAGATCATAGTGTGAAAAAAATCAATTCCAAAATTTTTTTCTCCGGATCGATAGGATTGAAATAGGTCATTAGAAAAATTTAGAATATTTGGGTGACTCATACCTTAAACCTTATATTTTTCGAGGAAAGTATACCATAGGAAAGGGGAAGATTAAAATATTTAAAATAATTGGTTCAAACCAAGTTTGAGCATAAGGAGTCGGTCGAAGCCGAGGGCGATTCCATAGCAATCGGGAAGCCCTTTTTCTAGGGCAATAATAAGCCCAGGATCAAAGGGAAGGGGCTCCTTTCCAAGAGCTAGCCGCTCTTTATTCGAGGCTATCAACCTTTTTTTTTGTTCGACTGGATCGGTCAGTTCATGGTACCCATTTCCAAGCTCGATCCCATTAAAATAAAATTCGAAGCGCTCCGCGACCTCTACGCCATCGATAGTTTTTATTTGAGCAAGAGCTGCTTGCTCTTTGGGGTAATTGGTAATGACCGTTATCTTATCATTCCCGAGCTTTGGTTCAACGCGGCATCCCCAGATAATATTAGGATCATCGATCTCGAGTCCTTCAGAAGAACCAAATCTTTCAAAGGCCTCCTGATAGGTGAGGATTTTATAAGGCTGATCTCCTAAAAAAAGAGAGAGGAGCTCTAAGTTTTCCTCTAAAAAGGAGGAAAAGGTTGTCTCGGTTCTGTACCACTCGATCATGGTAAACTCAGGGCGGTGTAATCGTCCCACTTCATCTTTTCTGAAAACATGGCCGAGTTGGTAAATGTCGCCGGACCCTTCTGCGAGAAGTTTTTTCATCCCATATTCTGGACTCGAATGGAGGTAGCCCCGTTTTCCATTAAGGTCTACATCAAACAAATCAATATGAGTATCAATAGGAGCGTAGGGAGAGAGAAGGGGAGTGTCTACTTCCATGACACCACGCGCATCAAAAAAGGTGCGTACCTCTTTTAGACTTTGAGCACGGTATTCAAGGTTATTCTTTGACGCGAGAGACATATTCTCCCGTTCGGGTATCGATTTTAACCAGTTCTCCTTCACCGATAAAGATGGGGATTTGGATCGAAGCTCCCGTATCGGTCTTCGCAGGCTTTAGGACCCGCCCAGATGCTGTATCACCACGCGCACCGGGCGCGGTTTCGGTGATTGTCATATTAAGAAAGGTGGGGGGAATAACTTCGACAATCTCACCTTTGTAAAGGATAAGATCGTAAAGGGTGTCATCCAACATATAGGGTTCTTTGTCATCAATAATGGTAAGGGGAACATTGATCTGTTCAAAGGTTTCATCATGCATGAAAACAATGCTGTCACCTTCTTTGTAGAGCATTCTCATCTTAGTCTCTTCAACATCGGCAACATCAAGCTTCTCATTCGACTTAAAGGTCTTTTCAACAACGCGTCCAGACTTCAGATTTTTGAGCTTTGTTCGGGTAAAGGCTTGTCCTTTTCCGGGCTTTACAAACTCGACACCCACAATCGTATAGGGCTCCTTATCGAGCTCGATTTTCATTCCAGTTTTAAATTCGTTAGTACCAACTTGTGGCATGCATCATCCAATTTTCAATAAGATAAAGAGCCAGTATCCCAAAATGACCTACAAAAATCAAGAGTAGTGGTCTCTGCAACCTTTCAGGTGCTTTCAGTTGTTTGCACTGAAGTTGCAGCACTCCAACTTTGAACAGCAGTATAGATAATCGATGCTGCGTAGACAAGAGGAGCCCCTTCCAAAACAACTCTGAATTGAAAGCGGACAATTTGTGGGGTAAATTCTGATACAACTTTACCAAATATAGTTAGCGCCAAGGCTATCACAGAAGCTTTTAAGCAAGCAGCAATGGGGTGAAAATTTGAATTGGATCCATCTCCATCACGAGCATTGGCATGCATATCATGAAAAAACTTACCAATAACGGTATAGTCACCTTCCTGAGAAATAGTTCCAAAAAGAGCCTTTTCAATTGGTATAAACATAACTTTTTCCTTCTGTTTTGTTCCTCACACCTAAAAAAATTTCACTTTGTTATTATTTGGTGTTATTTGTTTTATTGTATCTATCATCTTTTCGATCCCCTTTCTGAGGAGACGAATATTTGTCTCTAGGGCTGCTAGGGCAGATTTGGTTGAATTAGATTTAACAGCTTGTAAAACCTCAGTAACATGATCAATTGCTCCTAGTAACTGTGAACAAGCCTGAGTAAAGCCGCTAATTTGTTTTTCCACACTTGCATCAAGCTTTTGTGAGCTTTCAGCAGAAGTTTTAATCAATGCCACAACGATAGAATTACAATGTTCCATATTCTCTTTTAGGAGTTTTCGTTCATCTTCAGTCAGTTTTTCTAGATTCACCCCTACTTCTTCTAATTTGCCAACAAGATTGGTCAGCCTCTCGTTTTCGACTCCAAAGCTTTGAACGTTTTCTGAAAGGGCTTTATGGAGGAAAGCATCCTGGTTCATCCAGAGGGCGGCGCCGGCGGTTAAATTGACTGTTGCTTGAGTGACATGTGCTTGAGCGGTGTTATATAATGCATTAGCTACAATTATAAATGCTACCGCTTGAATAATCTTTCGTTTAGTGGCATCGGTGTCGGTTAAGCTATGTAATGTTTCATATGCCTTATAGGCTGTTCCAATTGCTCCTGTTGCCACTTCTGACCTCCTTTGTTTTGGTTTTGCGGAAAGGTTAAGGAATTTATAGAAATTGTGTAAAGAAAAATTGAATATTTATGAAAAAATAATTTTAAGGTATGAGAAAAAGGATGCACGGAAATGAAATACAAGAAGAGCAATTCGCGAGAGAAACCCTCGAGCGGTATTCGGGATCACCTCCGGAGTTCTTTCAATCAAATTTACTTCTGACAAACTTTCCTCGCTACGTCGATTATTTTGGGGAAAAGTATGGGGTCAAGGTTCATGAGGGGTCGATGTTTAAAGTGGTCCATTGTCCAAAAGAAGAAATAACTATCTTAGATTTTAAGATTGGATCACCTGCAGCGGCCCTTGTTGTCGATCTTTGTTCTTTTCTCGATGTTAAAGCGGCTCTTCTGCTGGGGATGTGTGGGGGCCTTAGAAGGAGGTATCAGGTAGGCGAGTATCTGGTTCCTATTGCAAGTGTCCGCGCAGAGGGGACCTCAGACTTTTACTTCCCCTCAGAGGTTCCTGCTCTTGCTAACTTTTTGATGCAAAAAGGGGTGACAGAAGTCCTTGAAAAGGAAAAAGCTACCTATCACATTGGGATTACCTATACGACAAACCTCCGTTTTTGGGAGTATAATGAAGAGTTTATTACTCATCTGAAAGCGACTCGCGCGCAAGCGATCGAGCTTGAATGCGCGACCCTTTTTACGGGGAGTTATAAGCGAAAGTTAACACTTGGTGCTCTCCTTCTCATCTCTGATCTTCCCCTTAATAGGGATCAGATAAAGACCAAGAAAAGTTCGGAAGATGTTTTTAAAAGGTTTATGCCTGATCATATTGAAAAAGGGATTATGTCAATCAAACATGCACGCAAAATGCAGTCGAAAAAAGTCAAAGGTGCCTACCACCGTAACATTGGTCTCTGAGATAGTGTCGTCAGCCGCCTTCTATGGAACCCTCTTTTAAATGCAATCTTATGACGACACTATCTAGCTCCTTGACACCTAATTTTTGATCATCTATCATTTTTTAAAAAAACCTGTGGAAGAGATGTTTTCATACATTCAGACCTCATATTTTACTTCTTCATCGCGCCAAGCTGGGACGTCGGTCCCAAGCTTTTCGTGATGGCCTATCCCATTTAATCAGAGGTCATTATGAATCAAGTTAGAGAACACTGGACAGGACTCATAGGTTTTTTGATGGCGGCGATTGGGTCGGCCATCGGTCTTGGTATTCTCTGGAAATTTCCCTATACGGTCGGTGAAAATGGAGGAGGACTCTTTCTCCTTTCTTATTTTGCCTGTTTGATCATTGTCGGAATCCCTATCTTCATTGCTGAAATTATTTTAGGACGGAGTAGTCAACGGGCTGCGGTTGGTGCTTATGAATTTCACGATAAGAAAGGGGCGGGATGGAAAGTGACCGGTTGGTTTGGAGTTTTGGCTTCATTTTTGATCATGTCATTTTATAGTGTTATTGCTGGTTGGGGAATGAGCTATATCCTGATGTCGCTCAATGGTTTTTACCAAAATCTAAGTGGACTAGAAGTGGCTGAGGCTTATGATGCCCTTTCAACTTCTGGAGATATTACTCTTTTTTGGCACTTTTTATTTACCTTGATTACCACAGCGATTGTTATATCGGGCGTTCGAAAAGGGATCGAGCGGTGGGCCAAGATTATGACAAAAATTTTGCTTGTCTTACTTGTTCTCCTTTTTCTCTACACCTTGACCCTTGATGGATTTGGGCAGGCTGTCGAGTTTATTTTTAGCATCAACACGGCAGACTTCAAACTATCTAGTGCTATTGAAGCTCTGGGACTTGCCTTTTGGACACTCAGCATTGGGCAGGGGATCATGATTAGTTATGGGAGTTATATGAAACGGTCCTATAGCGTTGTCCAAATGTGCGCTATCGTCGCTTTTTCAGTCATTGTCGTCTCTGTCTTGGCAGCGTTGATGATTTTCCCTGTTGTCTTTACTTTTGGCCTCGAGCCACAGTCAGGGCCGGGGCTGATCTTTAAAACTCTTCCCTATCTTTTTGCAAAGCTTCCGGGGTCCCTTGTTTTAAGTACGATGTTCTTTACCCTCTTTGTTTTTACTGCATTGACATCGGCGATTCCCCTTATTGAAGTTGTTGCAAGCAACATCATGGAGCTTAAGAATATTTCCCGAAAAAAGGCAGCAATCATGGTGGGAAGTGCCACCTTTATTTTTGGAATACCGAGTGCTTTTGCGAATTCTTCAGCGATTTTCCCTGATTGGGCAGCAATTTATGGGATGAACTTTTTGAAGACGATGGATAGCTTGGTTTCAATTTGGGTTATTCCTATTGGGGGACTTTTAAGTGCTCTCTTTGTGGGATGGGTGATGGATAAGAAAATTGCCCGTGAAGAATTTTCCCTTGGGACTAAGTTAGCAATACTCTATCTACCTTGGCGTTTTTTTCTCCGCTATATTGTCCCTTTAACCATTTTAATTATTATTGTTCAGAAGAGTGGTCTTTATGATTTTGATCGACTACTAAGAGGGGGAATATGAGTCAGGTAAGAGAGCATTGGGGATCACGACTGGGCTTTATCTTAGCAGCGGTTGGCTCTGCGATTGGCCTTGGGGTCCTTTGGAAATTCCCCTATACGGTTGGGCAAAATGGAGGAGGACTTTTTCTCTTTACCTATATCCTGTGCATTGTTGTGATTGGAATTCCAGTTCTAATGGGAGAGCTTCTTTTAGGAAGGAAGTCTCAAAGAGCAGCGGTTGGCGCCTTTGAAGTTTTATCGGATGGTCCCACAAGCTGGAAAATTGCAGGGTGGTTTGGTGTCC
>CBEWFH010000037.1:0-8284 GCA_965555895.1 uncultured Simkaniaceae bacterium | reverse complement strand
GCAAAAACCTTCATCTCTGCATAGGATAATCTATTTTTCTGGATTTCACCCTCTTGGGCTGGTAACCCTCTAACCTCAAATTTCCATCCAGAGTTCATTCTTGCAACACTACCGCTTCCATACCTTAATTACCCCATGTATTAACTAATATTAATTAGTATATTAATTCGTAACTATCTGGTTTTTTAGTAGGCATGAGAATCCCACACTAGACGATTGGTGAAGATTCCTGTAACCCAGATGATGAGTCCCCCCCAAAATGCTCCCCAGAAGGTCGCAATATGGATCCCATAGGAGAGCTCGCTAGCGAGCCAGAAGGTGAACCCATTAATCACTAGGAGGAAGAGTCCCAGCGTAAAAATAGTGATCGGGAGGGTTAGGAGGATTAAAATAGGGCGGATCACCGAGTTGATGACCGCTAAGATCACCCCAAAAATGATGGCGTCAAGGGTATTTTTGACCTCTAGCCCGGGGAGGTAATGGGCACAAATGAGAACGACGATAGTCGTGATAATGACCCGGACAATGAATAGGATCATAAACCTACTCCAACATTAAGGATAGTATTTGATTTCTTCAGTTTTCGATTAGATTTATGGAAGTGGAATAAAAAAATATGATTAATTTGGGGTAGGTTCAAAGATGTTTCTCCAGTGCGATGTTTATTAAACTCCCAGCTAATATAGAATTCCGTTCTCTTTGGCTGAGGCCGTGTGCCACTTTGTAACTCTCATTTTTGGTCTTATTAAAAACTTCAAACTCGCTATCCTTTTCGATATGTTTTCGAACATCTTTGATTTCGATAATATCTTCCTGAGAGATTTTATCAAGATCAGCGGGATTAACAAAGATGAGAGGGAGAATTCCAAAGTTGCAAAGGTTTTTGCGGTGAACCCTGGCATAGCTTTTTACGATAACTGCTTTGACTCCAAGAAAACAGGGAGAAATCGCTGCATGTTCCCGGCTTGATCCTTGACCATAGTTACTTCCTCCAACAAGGACAGAGCCCGTCTTTTGGTGTTTCATTGCCCGGTCGTAATAGGATTCATCAACTTGGCCAAAGGTAAACTTACTAATTTCTGGAATGTTACTTCTGAATGGGAGGACTTTCGTTCCGGCTGGGAGGATTTCATCGGTTGAAATATTATCCCCCATTTTTAGGAGGACAGGTCCTTCGATATGATCGTCAAGTGGGTCAAATTTAGGAAGTGGTTTGATGTTGGGCCCCATAATGAGTTCCATCTTTTCTCCCGGAGGTGAGAGTTCGTCGACAAGTTCGATCTTCTCTGGTTCCTTATACTGAGGATAGGGCATACCTAAGTCGCGAGGATCGGTGATCACTCCTGTAATAGCAGAAGCAATGGCAACTTCTGGGCTGCAGAGGTAAACTTGGTCTTCTTTGGTTCCAGAACGGCCCGGGAAGTTTCTAGGGTTAGTTCTAAGGCTTATCTTACCTGAAGCGGGCGCTTGTCCCATTCCGATGCATCCATTACATCCTGCTTGGTGTATCCGTGCTCCAGCTCGAATCAGAGAGTTTAAATACCCCCCTGTTGTGATATTCTCTAAGATTTGTCGCGATGAAGGGTTGATATCAAGGGAGACCTGGTCTTGTGATTTTTTTCCTTCGATAATCATTGCAGCGATAGCAAAGTCGCGCATACCAGGATTTGCAGATGAACCAATCATCGCCTGAAAAATGGGCTTTCCGGCAACTTCTCTTACAGGAACGACATTTCCGGGACTCGTAGGACATGCAATGAGGGGTTCTAGTTTAGATAGATCAATTTCATCATGTTCGTCGTAGGTGGCATCGGGATCTGCTTTGAGTTCGATCCAATCTTTCCCCCGGCCATGGAGCTTCATAAACCGCTTTGTTTCATTATCTGAAGGGAAAACACTTGTGGTTGCACCGAGCTCTGCTCCCATATTGGTAATCACATGGCGATCCATGGCTGATAAATTTTCAAGTCCAGGGCCATAATATTCGATGATTTTCCCCACTCCTCCAGCCACATCGTGGCGACGGAGCATCTCCAAAATGACATCTTTAGCACTCACCCAATCGGGGAGCTTTCCGGTAATTTTGACCCCCATAATCTTGGGCATCTTGATATAGAAGGGTTCCCCTGCAATCGCAAGGGCTACTTCTAGTCCCCCAGTTCCGATTGCAAGCATTCCCAAACTTCCGGCAGCTGGCGTGTGGCTATCGGAACCAACCATGGTTTTCCCGGGAACTCCTAGCTTTTCCATATGGACAGGATGGCTAACACCATTTCCCGCCTTACTAAACCATAGGCCAAATTTTCGAGTTGCACTCCATAAAAACAAATGATCGTCGGGATTCTTATAGTCATTTTGTATGATGTTATGGTCGACATATTGACACGAGATTTCGGTCTTTGCTTCTTTAAGCCCCATCGCTTCAAGCTCGAGCATCACCATTGTCCCCGTCGCATCTTGCGTGAGGGTGTGATCAATCTTTAGCCCAATCTCTTCTCCAATCACCATCTTTCCTTCGACCAAATGACTTTCGATGAGCTTTTGCGCTACATTCTTTCCCATGTAAATATACCTGTTTTATCTCTTAATTCCGGACCATACCAAACCCCCTCTTTTCCCCAAAGAGTTCTATATTTAAGAAAAAAAACAATATTCTTAAAATATCATTCAAAAGAGAAGGGATGGGCTTCAGTCCTTCGGACTGATCCCCTTTTGGGGTCCTCATCCCGGCTCTTTCTATTAACATTCGGAAGAGGTAGGATTCGAACCCACGGTCCCTTGCAGGACTTCTGTTTTCAAGACAGATGCATTCGGCCACTCTGCCACTCTTCCCAATTGGTTAAGAAGGAATTATAAACATTTCTCGATCTAAATGGCAAGGATGTTTTCTTTAAAATATTTATTATATTCTTCTCCTCAAGAGGGAAAGGAGGAGGAGAAGTAAAATTCTCCCTTAGAGTGAATATGATAAAATAAAAATTTAAGACTTATGCAAATTGAGAGAGAAAACGGGTATCATTCTCTGTAAAGAGGCGGATATCACTGATTCCATGGCGGAGCATAAAGAGACGCTCGATTCCCCCACCCCAAGCGTAGCCTGAATAGACTTCGGGGTCGACACCTCCAGCTTTAAGGACATTGGGATGGACCATTCCAGCTCCTGCAACTTCGAGCCAACCTGTATGCTTACAGAGGACGCACCCACTACCAGCGCAAGAGGTACATTTAATATCAACTTCCATTCCAGGTTCTACAAAGGGGAAATAGCTGGGACGGACGCGCATCTCAATCTTTTGTTTAAATATTTTTGTATAGAACTCTTCTTTCGTTGAAAGAAGATCGGAGAAGGTGACATCTTTATCGATATAGAGAACATCGACTTGATGAAAAAATACATGGGATCGGGCGGTGATCGTCTCATTGCGATAACATTTTCCAGGAGCTAGTATTCGAATGGGTGGAGAGGTATTTTCCATCATGTGTTGTTGGATTGAGGTGGTATGGGACCGGAGGAGGATATCTGGGGTAATGTAAAAAGTGTCTTGCATATCTCTCGCCGGATGATCGGGAGGGTAATTGAGTCCACCATAGTTGTAGTACTCGGACTCGATTTCGGAAGATTCTTGTACTGAAAATCCCATTCCTATGAGGATGTCGATTACTTCATCTAGCATCTGAGAAAGGGGGTGCTTCTTTCCTAGGAAGTTTTTTCTTCCAGGGAGTGTAACATCAACTTTTTCTTGAGAGAGCCTTAGAGAAAGCTCTTTTGCCCCAAGAGCTTCAAAGTGGGTATCGATCACCGTGGTGACTTCTTGCTTGAGGGTATTAATGAGTTTCCCCATTTCGGGGCGCTGTTCGGGGGTACATTTCCGCAAATCTTGCATGAGAGCTTGGATAGGGCTTTTCTTACCGAGATACTTGATACGGAGCTGCTCGAGTTCTTTTGTTTGCTCGATGTTTTCTATTTCAGACTGGAACGATTTTTTAAGATTTTCTATTCTTTGCTTCATAAAAAAAAGAGCCTTCTTAAAAACTCACCTTAAGATACTAGAGCGTGCTTTGCAGTTTCTGCAACTACGCCAAAACTTTTAGGATCACGGATCGCCATGTCGGAAAGCATCTTTCTATCGATACTGCATCCTGCTTTGGTAAGACCATTGATCAAGCGGCTATAAGAAATTCCTTGCGCTTTTGCTGCAACACCAATACGGGTGATCCACAGACGGCGAAAATTATTCTTTTTTTTCTTTCGGTGCTCAGTGCTGAAAGCCATAGCTTTCATTACCGCATCAGCAGTTAGCTTTACGTGGTTTTTTCGGTCTCCTGAAAATCCCTTAGCCCGTTTTAATAATCTTTTTCTTCTCCGTCTTGACGCGACGGCATTTGTTACTCTTGTCATTATTCCCTTATTCCTTCTACATGCACGCTAGGCGCTTATACTTTTTCGCGAAAGATTCACTCGTTATAGCCTGTTTTCCAAGCTGACGCTTCCGTTTGGAGCTCTTCTTGGTCAAGATATGGCGTTTTCCTTGCTTGGAGCGCATGAGTTTCCCTGTTCCTGTTATCTTAAAGCGTTTTTTGATCGCTTTTTTGGTTTTCATTTTAGACATTATCGTTCTCCTATTATTTCTTCTTCCCCATCGGAGCGAGGACTAAACTATAGTTTTTCCCCATTTGCTTAGGTGGTGCCTCAGTCTGAGCGATATCGCTTAGTTCTTCTGCAATTCGCTTGGCCACCTTTTGTCCGAGTTCGGGGCGGGCCATCTCTCGACCGCGGAACATGCATGTCACACGCACTTTGTTCCCTTTGTCGATAAACTCTCTAGCCCGTTTAATCTTTACCTGCAAGTCATGCTCATCAATATTCGGTTTTACCTTAATCTCTTTAAGCTTGGCCTGATGTTGTCCTTTTTTACTTTCCCGCTCTTTCTTCGTAATTTGGTAGCGGAATTTACCGTAATCAATAATCTTGCAAACTGGTGGTTCTGCATTGGGAGAAAGTTCTACCAGATCAAGACCATCATTTTGAGCTTGCGTTTGGGCTTCTGCATTACCAACTACCCCAACTTGTTTTCCATCTTTCCCAATCAGTCGTATTTTCGGAGCGCGGATTTCTTTGTTAATTCTCAATTCGTATCATCCTATTCATCGTAGTAAGCCATTTTATCCAATAACTCTTTTTTTTGCGACAGATCTTTTTCATGAGACTCTAAAATTAAAGCAATCATCCTCTCAACCGAGGAGAAAAGAGACAGTTTTATGATATAAATTTCATTTTTTCTTCTAATGGTTAAAAAAGGTCCTTTAAATATTCTTCCAAAATCATCATGTAATTTCCATTCGATACAGGGCTCTTTTCCGCTATAACTATTTTTAGAGATATCAAGATCTTTCGACACCTCCTCAAGGAGGGGACGCATATCATCTGGTCCCATGATAGCCAAAGAGGTTGTTAGCTCTAATTTTTTCGGGATCTGATTTAAGAATTTTAAGGATAATTTTAAGACGGTTTCTAAATCTTTTTTTAAGCAAAAGATATGGGAGCGATCTTTATGGCAAATTTTTGAAAGCAAGAGACCGGTGTCGATAGAAAATCCGCCATTAAGGTCGGGATAGCGGTACTCAGCAAATTTGATCGGCTTATTTTCGCAAGATTGATTCGAAAGCTGGTAAAGTTTCTTATGTCCACGAGTGATCTGAACGCTATCAGTTGCAACGAGCTCAAAACCTTCCTTGAGATGGAGTTCTCTCCAATAGGTATAAATATTGTGAAGAAGGGCTTCTCCTTCTTTTTTCCAATAAAGTCTTACCATCTCGAAATGATCAGTGTCCCGATTGACTTCGTATTCAAAGAGGTTCATTTTTTTTCCAACCTCTAAATGATCAATTCCAATCCAAGCTTTATATTTTTTAAAAAAAGCTTTAAGGGCCTCTTTAGTTTCATCCGCGATACCAATAATCCGGATAACTTTCTTTTTTTCTCCCTTAAAATAAAGATCGGAGCGATCTTCTAGTTTAAGGAGTTTAAAGGCAGTTAGCTCTCCTGTTCTTTCTAAAAATGTCCCATGAACATGATCTACAAAATTTTCAATTTGAATCACTTGAACTATTGGATCGTTACAAACTTCTACAAAGTGAGCGGGATAGGGACGCCGATTATGGCGCATAAATCCAGCGGCACCAACCGGAATCATCTCATGGACTTTGATCTCTTCGTCTTTGGCAGCTATGGCCCGCATCCGCTCTTCGATGAGAGGGAGCATTTCTTGTTTGAAGGGATTAACAAAAATAAAATCGTAATAGAAGCCACAAGGGGTTGGTCCCCCTTTAACTACAAATGTTTTGAAGTCAAAATCTGAGACAGCATAAGCTAAAACTTCTGCTGCAGTGCGTCGGATCTGGTCTAACTTTTCTCTATTACTCATAAATTTGGGACATAGCTGACTCGAACAGCTGACCTCCACGATGTCAACGTGGCGCTCTAACCAACTGAGCTAATACCCCATTGGGAATAATTCCACAACACCTTAACAAAATAACATTTTCTATTCAACCATTTCTGTAATGACAGCCACGAGAGTGGAGGTTACGGAGAGCTCCTTGAGTAATCAAAAGAGCAGTTTCGCATCCATTGCGAAGTGCCAGAAGTTCTGGGGTAAGGGCTGCATCTTCATAGAATGAATCAATCTCCCATTTAAGCTCGGAGAGCATTTTATAAGCTCTCTTTAGAAGGGAAGTATTGCGCATCAGCCCGACATAGTTCCACATTGTTTGCTTGATCGTCATCCAATCTTGATGAATCAGGGCTTTATCAAAGGGTTCTTTTCCCATTTTCCACGGCTCAACTTCTGGGAAACTCTCTGTTTTTATTTCGATCGAATTAGCACAAGTCTTTGCCCAAACCATTCCTTCGAGAAGTGCTGTTGAAGCAAGTCTGTTCGCACCATGCACACCGGTGCAAGCAACTTCTCCAATAGCTCGGAGCCCCTTCATCGTTGTCTTCCCTTCTAAATCGACTGCAATCCCTCCACAACTATAGTGGGCTGCAGGTACAATTGGAATCGGATTCCTCCCTAAATCCCAACCTCTCCCTAAGCAATGGCGGTAAATAGTTGGAAATCGGGTTTCTAAATAGCTTTTTAGTTTGTGACTCATATCGAGCCAAAGGTGGGGACGATTAGTTTTTGCCATCTCTTCAAAGATCGCCCGCGCAGCAACGTCACGTGGGGCTAGAGGATCTATGCATGGCGTGTGGTCATGTGAAAGGATTTTTCCTCCTTCACCACGGAGTGCTTCAGAAAGGAGAAACCGAGGTTCGCCAACGGTATAAAGAGCTGTCGGATGAAATTGGACATACTCCATATTCATGATCCGGACTCCTGCGCGGTAAGCCATGGCTATGCCATCCCCTCTTGCCTCTTTTCCATTGGTCGTATGGAGAAAGCATTCCCCAACTCCCCCTGTTGCTAAAACGGTTTCTTTTGCAAAAAAGGCCTTCACTTTTTGAGATTTATGATCGAGAACATAAGCACCCACGCATGTGGGAGGGGCATAAATATCGGTCAATTCTTTTGAGTGGTGAGAAAGGGTGATAAGATCAATGGCACTATGGCTAAACTTTAGGTTGATCTTTGGGTGTGCAGAGACCTTTTTAAAGGTCGACTCCATAATCGCTTTTCCTGTCTGATCTCCATAAAATAAAATGCGGGATACTGAGTGGGCTCCCTCTTTGGTAAGTTTCCACTCCCCTCCTTTTGCTTTTTCAAACGGCACATCGATCATGTCGATGAGGATCTCCTTAACACAGGAAGGGCCAAGGTTGACGAGTTGATCGACTGCTTTTTCATTACAGAGACCCGCACCAGCCTCGAGGATATCCTTTTTTAAAAGACCGACAGGTTCTTCGGGAGCTTTATATACAATCCCCCCTTGGGCTCGATAGGAATTGGCGCAAGCTGGACTCTCGCCCGAACAAATTAATGTGCTTTCAATCCCTCTTTCAACAAGCTGAAGAGCGGCCATCATTCCGGCAATTCCGGTACCTATTATTAAAACATCTGTCTCTGCTACCATAACTTCTGAGGATAACTCGTTATTAAAAAAAGTTCAATGTTTCTAACATTTGCACATAAGATCTGGAAAGAACATCTAAAACCGGGAGACCGTGCCATCGATGCCACTTGTGGCAATGGTCATGACACTCTTATTTTATCTGGTCTAACTCTTTCCGAGCGCCGATTCAACTCTGAAGTGCGACATTAGCCACCCCTCTACTAAGCTGGCT
>CBEWFH010000036.1:0-8389 GCA_965555895.1 uncultured Simkaniaceae bacterium | reverse complement strand
AAAACTCTCTTGGACGCAATGGGACTCACAGAAAATGAAATGAGCGATCTTCTACAGATAAAAAACTTGACAGGTAGATCAAAAGAGCAAGTGATCGAGTTCCTTAAGCTAGAGGTTGAACCCCTACTTGAAAAACACTTTACTCCCGATATTGTGATCCCCGATATTGAGGTCTAATGTTTCCGACGATTGTCTCTTATTATACCGAAAACACAGGCTATGAAAAAGAGATAGAAGGTCTCATTGCTTCTTGTAAAAAGTTTGACCTTCCCTATTCCTTTGACCCCATCCCTAACTTTGGTTCTTGGGAAAAAAATTGTTCCTTTAAGCCAAAATATCTCCAAAAAAAACTTTCGGATTTACAAAGACCGATTCTCTGGCTTGATGCTGATGCAATCGTCTATCAAAAACCAACTCTCTTTGAAACCTTAGATGCTGATATTGCCCTTCGGATTGTTGATGAGCTTCCTGATAATCACCCCTCAAAAATGATCTCAGGAACAGTTTTTGTTAACAACACTCCTGAGGCACTGCAGCTCCTAAAAGAGTGGGACGAAGAGACAGAGCTCCTCTTTAAAGATGATCCCACCCTTTGGGATCAAGTAACGCTCTGCAATGTTATTCAAAAATCATCAGCAATTGTCTATCCCTTAGATGTCCGCTACTATCAAGTCTATAACCGAATTGACAATGAAGAGACCTTAAAAAAATCGATTATTATCCACTTTCAAGCCTCTCGCACCCTGAAGAAAACCCTCAATAATGAGGTTGTCTTGTTTTGGGATGAGCAAGCTTTCATCCACGAAAAAAAAGCTCAAATCCTAGATAATACTTGATAAACCTGCTATTCTTTCTCCATTCTAGTAATTTTTATATGGAGAAAAAAATGACTACAATCTCTGGCACTGTGATATCAAATACACTAATAAGCAATGTGTTTGCTTTTCTTGCAACACTTCCAAAATCTCAATTTGAAGGGGTAATCGATCTAGATGCGATAGCTAAACTTGCGCCCGAACGGATCACCTTTGATAGTGCCTCGGTAACATTTAACGGTCCTGTTGCAATTATTTCATCTGTTTCTGCTCTTTTTTTGGAAAGATAGTAATTTCTGCAGCTACAGTCATTTTTGTTGCCACTATATGCTCTAAGAAATCAAATGATAGTAAGTTAATTGCACTATTTATTGCTTTAGTTTAGTGGTTGGTGGAATGGCTTATTATGCTGTAAATAAATACATGCCAAGTAAGCCAGGGATTTTCTTTCGAGATCAGCAATTTTTATTCCAATTTTTAAGAAAGCGGTGGAGAGAGGAGCGGGGAAGGCATGCCGAGAAATGGCACCAATCTAATCCTGTCATCGGGCAAACATTATGGCGGGGGCAGGGTGCATGTAGGGACATACCTAGTGCTAGTAATTGCGCTCGTATGGTACGGATCCTTTCGAAACTATCAGGAGTTCCCGGTTCGATAATAACAAGATAGTTTTCGGTTTGTTCGTGGGCTTTTAAAATCACTTCAGAGAGTCTTTCTTGAGGAATTTTGTTTAAGGAGTAGGAGAAGAGGATCAGTTTTGCCCGATCTTGAAGGGTTTGAAAGCTTTTAGTTTTCCAGATCACATCAAAAGGTGGGGTTGGTCCGAGCTTTTTTCCTAGCTTTACAAAGCCCGGGTCTTGTTCGATAAGGGTGAGAGAGGTGATGGGGTGTATCAAGAAGGGCCCAAATTGAGGTTTCAGGACCTGCGCCGCAATCAAGGATGGTTTTAGGGAGGGTTATTTCAGAAAGAACTTTAGTTAAAACGGCATAGGTTGCGGGAAGGTGTGTTGCTAGATATGCGATCCGATGAAGTTCTGTGTCGTGACTTTTTTTTATCATGGTAACGACTTGAGAGTTCTTTGGTGGCTTGGAGGAGTTCCTTTTATGGATAGGATACGCAAAGGGTATCGATGGCTTCTTCAATGTTCATTCAATTTTAGCCTTAAGAAGAAGAGCTGCAGCAACGAGGGCGGAAAGACTTGAGAAAACAAAGGGAACCATCGAGTGTGCGTGAAGGAAAAGACCACCAAGGACCGAAGAGAGCATCATTGTAATAGATAGGAGTGATTGACTTAAGCCTAAGACCTTTCCCTGAATATCTCCTGGAGCGGCATTAGAAATAGCGGTGGTACAGATGGGCCAAATAAGTCCTGATAAAATAGTGCAACTTCCGAGTAGAATTAAGAACCCTTTGAGAGGGTGGGGATAGGGGATAAAAACAACAAGAACTGCAAAGGCAAGGAACGATGTTAAAAGGATCCACTTTGGTTTAACAGAGTGATAAAAAACCCTATGAAGAACACCCGTTCCAAAAATCCAACAAACACCAAGAAGGGCGCAGACATCCCCAATTTGGGAATTTGATAAATGAAAGTTTTCGACAACAAAAGCGGGAACAAAAAGGAAGATAATATTCCAAGAGAAGAGAAAGAAGAAGTAGATCAGGTAGAGTCGGCGGACCGATTCTGTTTTAAGAGCAATTTGAATATTATGAACCCCTTTGATCAGATCGAATGGTTTTTTTGAAGGGTTTTCAAGGGTTTCTGTAAATGCAAAGAGGATAAAGAGGACATTAATCAATCCTAGTCCAGCACCAATCATCATTGGAAAAGCAGAGTCAAATAGGGGATTTATAGCTGGATCTGATAGCTTTCCTCCAATGAAAGGACCTAAAATGAAAGTAAGTCCAGCAATCGCTGATCCATAGCTATAGTAGCGGATTTTCATCTTAACACTTGGGCTAAGGTCTGATAGAGAGGAGAGGCAAATAGAAAGATTTCCTGCACCAACTCCCATAATAAGGCGGCCAGAAAATATCCAAAATAGAGAGTGTTGATGGATCCCATAGGCATTAAGCCCATATCCAATAAACGTTAATAATGTTGTAAGGATAAGGGCTTTTTTTCTTCCGTGGTGATCAGCATATTCCCCTAAGATCGGGGCAAATATAAATTGCATGAAGGGATAAATACCCAAAAAGAAACCAAGAAGTGTTGTCTTATAAGTGAGAGAAACCTCTGGTCCTAATAGGTGTTTAGAGGGGTCTAAAAATAGGGGAGAAAAAATAGGGAAAACAATTGTTGCCCCTAAATTATCGACAGCAAAGGTAAAAAAAACAGAAAATAGGGAGGTTTTTTGTTTAACGACTTCCCTATCCATCAATTGCCCAATTAATCGGTGTTTTATTCCATTTTTTTAGAAGGTCATTGGTTTTCGAAAAGTGGCGACATCCAAAAAAATTCGTAGCAGAAAAGGGAGAGGGATGTGCAGAGGTTAAAATCGCATGGGGATGGTTCGTGGTGTTTAAAATATTCTCACACTTTTCTTTTGCGGATTTTCCCCACAAGATAAAAACAAGGGGGTCTTTTCGATTGCAAAGTGTTTTTATAACTCCATCGGTAAAAGTTTCCCATCCTTGCCCATAGTGAGACTTGGGCTCTCCTTGCCTAACAGTAAGTGTTGCATTAAGCATTAGAACCCCTTGCTTTGCCCAGTTAAGGAGAGAACCATGGTTAGCTGGAGGTATTCCTAGATCAGCTTCCATTTCTTTATAAATGTTTTTTAAAGAGGGGGGAAGGGGGAGTCCCTTTTGAACACTAAAACAGAGCCCTTGCGCTTGCCCCGGTCCATGATAGGGATCTTGTCCCATTAAAACTACCTTCACCTTTTCATAAGGGGTTTGGCGAAAAGCATTAAAAACCTCTTCCTCTGGAGGAAAAACTGTGGCTCCAGCCTTCATTTCCCCTTCTAAAAATTTCTTTAGGCTGAGAATATAAGATTTATTAATCTCTTCTTCTAGTGCGCTACGCCAACTCTTTTCAAGCATCATCATAGAGAAAAGATTACCACGAGAAAAGTTTTCCTACAAGATTGACAGAAACAACTGAGCCTTCTACCCTATTGTGCTGATCTGGGCGCTAGCGCAGCTTAGCCAGCGCACTTGCAAGGGGGCGGAGGTTCGAAGCCTCTCACCCAGAAATTGTTGTTCAGGAGTTGTTGATTATTTGATGAAAAGTTGTTTAAAAGATAGTGTTTCAATAAAGCTCTACAGTTTAGTCTTCTTTTCAACAAAGTATAGACTTTGTGATTTTCCTATAGAAAAAGGGGGTTATCGACAAATCCACAGCTGAAGAAGAAGAAGAATACATAATATAGTATACTCTTTTTCTCTTTGTCTTAAGAACGTCGTGTATTCATGCCTACGCCGGAATGTTTTTTTGATCTTTCTTCTTTTTCGCATAAAGAACTTTTTATTTTAGATCGACCTATTTGGGAAAGTTTAAAGGAACTTAAGGGATATATGGAGTCATTATCTTTGGGAAAGATTGAATGTACCATTCCTCCTAATGCTATACTTGTTAATCGTGAATGTATTTCCATAGGAAAAGGGACTATTGTTGAACCTGGTACTTATATTGAAGGACCTTGTTTCATTGGAGAAAATTGCCAAATTAGACATGGGGCTTACGTGAGAAGTCATGTCTTAACGGGAGATCGGTGTATTATTGGCCATGCCACAGAAGTGAAGCATGCGATATTTTTAGATGATTCAAAAGCTCCCCATTTTAATTATGTGGGAGATTCTATTTTAGGAAATCATGTCAACATTGGTGCGGGAGTTATTTGCGCGAACTTCCGTTTAGATCATGGAGAGGTGGTTGTGGAGGTTGAGGGAGATGTTTACCAAACAGGTCTGAATAAATTTGGTGCTGTTTTAGGTGACTACTCTCAAATAGGGTGTAACTCTGTTCTTAACCCTGGTGTTCTCTTTAAGAAAAGAACCCTTTCTCGTGCATGTACTTCGATACAGAAATCAAATTTCAGGAAAATTGCCGATGCTAAAACAGCTAATTAAACTGAACACTTCACTTCTTAAGCCTTTAAAAGAGACTTTCGAAACTTTCTTAAGCCGGAATATTACCAATTTAGGAGACCAAAATAAACTCCGAGATGCGTGCGAATACGCTCTTTTAAACGGCGGAAAACGGATACGCCCTTTGATTGTTATGATGATGAGTAAAGCTCTTGGAAATGATCTCGATGTTTTAGAAGGGTCTCTTTCTGTTGAATATTTTCACACTGCTTCTCTTATTGCTGATGATCTTCCTTGCATGGATAATGATGATTTCCGGAGGAATAAACCCGCTTTACACAAAATTCATGGGGAAGCTGTTTCCCTTCTTGCAAGTTATGCATTAATTTCTGCGGGCTATGAAAAAATTTCCCAGAGTGTTCAAGTCCTTTCAAGGCAAAAAGAGCCGTTTAGGGAGCGGGCCAATGAAACATGTGTGATTGCACTTGATACCGCTACCCGGTGCGCAGGAATCTCAGGGGCAACAGGGGGACAATTTAAAGACCTATACTCAGAAAAGAAAACAATTGAAGAGGCTTTTGATATCATCTATAAAAAGACGGTTACCCTTTTTGAAATAGCTTTTGTCTTCGGATGGATTTTTGGTGGTGGAGCTTTAGAGAGAGTAGAGAAAATCCGCGAAACTGCCTATCACTTCGGAATGGCTTTTCAGATCGCTGATGATTTAGATGATATTGATCAAGATGATGAGGGCTCTCTTAACATTGCTCTTCTTCTAGGAAAGAAGGAAGCAAGGGAATTGTTTAATGAAGAGATGGAAACGTTTGCCCTAAAAATGAAAAAACTCGGGATTTTGACTCCCGAGTTTGAGCAAACGATCGACCTTATAAAAGACTATGCTATAGCAGGCGCTTCCTGAGTAAGCCCTTGAATCTTTTCTAAGACAAGCTTTTCAATCTCGTCAGCTAGGGCTGGGTTTCCTTTTAATTCTATGCGAGTCGCTTCTTTTCCTTGACCAAGGCGGTGTTCTTTATAGTTGTACCAAGTCCCTTTTTTGTCGATGATTCTATTTTCCACACCGAGATCAATAATCGATCCCATTCGAGAAATCCCCTCATTAAAAAGAAGATCAAATTCAGCAATCCTAAATGGGGGAGCCATTTTATTTTTTACAACTTTGACTTTTACCCGGTTTCCTATGGCTGTATTTTCAGGACCTTTGATGGTTGCGATCCTGCGGATATCCATCCGAATAGAAGCATAGAATTTTAAAGCACGGCCACCAGAAGTGGTTTCTGGATTTCCGAACATAACGCCAATTTTTTCACGGATTTGGTTAATGAAAATTGCGCAGGTGTTACTTTTTGCAAGGGTAGAGGTGAGCTTTCTTAAAGCTTGTGACATGAGGCGCGCTTGGAGCCCTACATGAGTATCTCCTATATCACCCTCAAGTTCCGATTTAGGAACAAGAGCAGCAACAGAGTCGATCACAATCACTTCGACAGCATTAGAGCGGGCAAGCATTTCTGCAATGTTAAGAGCATCTTCCCCACAGTCAGGTTGTGAAATCATAAGATCATTAAGGTTAACACCTATTTTTTCAGTATAGGCTGGATCTAGTGCGTGTTCAGCATCTATATATGCAGCGATACCACCCTCTTTTTGGCAGCTAGCAACAATATGGGTGGCAAGGGTCGATTTTCCAGAAGACTCAGGGCCATAAATTTCAACAACGCGACCGCGAGGAACTCCACCTATGCCAAGAGCTATATCAAGAGAAAGAGCCCCTGTTTTTATTGAGCTAACCCCTCGCTTTAAAGAATGATCTCCAAGAGACATAATAGAACCAGTTCCAAATTGCTTTTCAATATGTGCAATAGCAAGTTCTAAAGCTTTTTTCTTTGATGTATCATTTTTTTCAGTCATGTTTATACCTTTGATTCATTGTCTTTTTTCCCAATATACACCCTTTTTACATTACAAGCATTCGTAAAATTTCGATGACATTTAGCTTTTCTCGTGCTAAGGATAAGGGATGGCTTATTTAGCAGGAGATATTGGTGGAACGAAGACCCACCTTGCCCTTTACAAAGAAGAGCAGGAAGAGGTGACGTGTGTCAAAGAGGAAAAATTTTCGAGCAAAAAGTATCCAAATCTTCGTTTAATTGTGAAAGAATTTTTAAAAGAAACTAATGAGGAAATTGGAAAAGCTTGTTTTGGGATTGCAGGTCCTGTGAAAAAAGGAAAAAGTAAAGCAACAAACCTTCCTTGGCTTGTTGAAAGCGATATGATTTCTAATGAACTTCTTATAGAAAAAGTTTTTTTGATCAACGATCTTGAAGCAAATGCTTATGGATTAAATATGCTAAAGCCTGATGAGTTTTATGTTCTCAATATAGGTGACAAAGATGCTGAAGGGAATCGGGTCCTTGTTTCTGCAGGAACAGGCCTTGGAGAAGCAGGAATTTTTTTTAATGGAAGAAAGCATCTCCCTTTCGCTTGTGAAGGAGGCCATGTTGATTTTGCACCAAGGAATGATATTGAAGACTCTCTTCTTAGATTTTTAAGAAAAAAGTTTGTTCATGTCTCTTATGAAAGAATATTATCTGGGCCAGGACTTTACAATGTCTATCAATTTATTATAGAGACAAAGGTAGAAGGGGAAAAAGAAGAGGTTTTAAAAGAAATAGCGGCAGGAGATTCTCCGCGGCTTATCTCTGAAAAAGGTTTGAGTGGTGAGTCAAGGGCGTGTAGAAAGGCTTTAGAATTATTTATATCCATCTATGGATCTGAAGCGGGAAATGTTGCGCTGAAAATGCTAGCTCTTGGTGGGGTTTATATTGGTGGAGGAATTGCACCAAAACTACTAAGCATGATTAAGGAGGGTGATTTTCTCGATTCATTTAAGAGGAAAGGGCGGTTTTCTGATCTTCTTGGTGGGATTCCCATTCGAGTTGTGTTAAATGATAAGACGGCTCTTTTGGGAGCAATGTATTATGCTAAACATATGATGTAAAGAGGTTAAAATGTGGAAAAAAGGAGTGCTTTTCATTTTAACTAGCGCTACTCTTTTTTGGGGTCTTAGTGAGAGAGTTGAGCAGCTTGAAAAAGAGATGAAAGAGATAGGAACCCAAAACACAATGGGAACCTTTGGCTTATCTATGAAAACAGCGCAGCCCGCAGTTGGCACGCTTGACTGGTATCTAACCGGAGAAATTCTCTATTGGGATACAAAGCTTGGCAGAACTGAATATGTTTTTTCTTCTGGAGAGGCCCAAAACATTCCTAATCCCCCAATTCACGGAAGCGTTCGCTCTAATTCATTTGGATGGGAGTTTGATGGAAGATTTGGTCTTGGTAAGATAATTTCGAGGATGCCCTGAATCTAGTTGAAACTACCTTTTGAAAAAGTGGTTCCCTTGCCAAAATTGGCAATAACTATAAGAAAGGAGTCACTAAATAAAGGACAGTACAAAAGCGACTAAAGAACGCCCTTTCAACCGCGAAGTGCGACAAATAGATAAAAATTGAAACTGGTCAG
>CBEWFH010000035.1:0-8526 GCA_965555895.1 uncultured Simkaniaceae bacterium | reverse complement strand
CCTCTTCTTTTATCCTTTTGGAATCTCCAATAAAAATTGCATCATCTTCTAAAATTAAACCCCTTTTCCAACCGTTTTCTTCTATAAAGTCAAGGGCTTTAATATGAGAAAGAAGACACCCCCGAACTCCATTGAAGGGGTCATCAACCGCTGTGATTCTATAGACTTTTGTTGCATCAACATCAAGAAAACCTAACTCAATATAAAAAGCTCTCTCCCTCTCTGGGCACCGGTCTAGATTGATATAAACAATTCCATCAAATTGACTTAAAGGCATACTCTTTCCATGCCAATCCAATAATAAATTGTCAATATGACGACACTATCTAGTAATTTAAGAGAGAGAGGTCAGGTTTAACATTTAGGGAGGATGAGAGGCGAGAGCGGAGGATTTGCTGAATGGCATCAAGGGTAGCACCTGTCGAAGAGGGGCAAGTGGTGCAAGC
This sequence comes from uncultured Simkaniaceae bacterium, assembly GCA_965555895.1. Classification (GTDB taxonomy): domain Bacteria; phylum Chlamydiota; class Chlamydiia; order Chlamydiales; family Simkaniaceae; genus Neptunichlamydia. The sequence continues at coordinate 8,080 of CBEWFH010000035.1, read as the reverse complement.
CCCTTGGTAAGCAATGATCACTTCCCGCTCATTGTTAAAGGCTGAGACTTCGATCCCACCCGCATCGAGTTCGATGTAAGGTTGGATCTCATCGCGGATCACCTCTTTAATATGATCGAGCTTTTCATCGGGAGAGAAGAGGTACCAATTGGGATGCCCTCCGTCTTGAGTTGGATCGCCCGGAACAGGAGGGGAAACAGAAGGATCTTTTAGTGTGATATCGGTACATTCTTCTGCAGCTTCTTCGATGGCTGTGAGGATGAGGTTGAGATGGGTTGCTGCGGACTCTGGAAAGGCTGGGATATTGGTAAAATCACGGAGTTTCATGTCGATTAAATCGGCAGTAAGGCGCCGCGCTTGGTCATGGTTTTTGCGGAGGAGGACTTCGCAAGCAGCATCGGCCCCGCCAATGAGTGTGGTTTCTCCAAAGGCGATAAATTTTGCATCGGCAATAATCCCATCGGTTTTATCGACAACAAGAGAAAAAATCACAATATTCCCATCACTCCTTCCTTCTCCTTTCACAACACGCATTTCTTGAAGGGCACCGGTATTCTCTTTAAAAGATCCAAGATTGCGGGGTTTGAGAATTCTTTCAACAAGGAGATTGCTATAGGCTGTCCAAGGATAGGGGGTCATACGAGAACCTCCTTAGAAAAGGTCCGGCATTTTTGGGCTGCATCAACGATAATTCCAAGGGCACGGTTAATCTCTTCTTCGGTGGTGTCACGCGAAAGAGAAAAGCTTAGGGCACATTTGCTGTCTATCGGATCGATGCCAGTTGCCGTCAGGAGGTGCTCAAACTTTTGAAACCGCCCTCCACCAAAAGAAGTAAAGAGCTCTTGTTCACGGAGATGAAAAGAGAGAAGTTCTGCCATGACTCCAGGAAAAACGAAAGCGGTGGTGTTGGGAAGACGTTCGGCTTCTTTAAAAAGGATTTTTGCTTCGGGAATTGCAAGGGAAATTCCCGTTTCGAGTTTGTCCCGAAGGCGAACTGTTTCCATGCAAAGATGGTCAAAAGATTCGCTGAGCTCTTGGATGGCAATGCCAAGACCTATTAAGGCTGGGACGTTAAGGGGATCTTGAGTTTCAAAGTCTATCCCCTTTCGGGCAAAGAGTCCCCCAGACCCTTTGGGGCCATGAATAACTGTTCCGTCAAAGGTAAGGTAATCGATAGGAAGCTCTTGAAACTTAAAGTAAAGTTTTCCTAAAACTGCAGCAGCATCGACGTGGAAGAGGATCTCCTTTTCGCGGCATAGTTCCGCAAGCTCCCAAATGGGATGAACGACACCTGTTAAGCTATTTGCCCATGAAAGAGAAACCATCCCCGTTTTTGGTGTGATAGCAGACTCTAAAGCTTCTCGTGTCGCCTGCCCATTTTCATTCAGCGGGATCTTCTTTTGATAAACGCCCAATTTTTCAAACCGTTTTCCCAAAAGGTTGATCGAAGTTTCTTCTGTTGCCGTTGTTAGAATATGATTTTTTCCATTTTCAGCAAGATGATCGCTATAAGCGTTATAGTAAACTTCTGAAATCGCAGCACTCCCTGAAAAGCAAAACTGAAAAAGATCTTTATCCTTTGCTCCCACAAATGCGCGGAGATCTCCCAGAGCTCTGTTAATAGAGGTGAAGGGTTCTTTTCCCTTAAGATAAGGAGCGGTAATCGCTTGCCAATGTCTTTTGATAAAGGGTTGCATCTGAGAAATAAGGTGATCGGATGGGCGGGCTAGCGTTCCATTATCGAGGTAGATCGGCTCGTTCATAACGTCTCTTTTTCCCAGCTATCCCCTTTTAAAGAGTAACATAGTGGGACTCCCGTTGGAATTTCGAGGTTTAATACCTCTTCATTCGAAAGATTTTCGAGATACATGACAATCGAGCGAAGAGAGTTTCCATGAGCAGAAACGAAGACATTTTTTTCCTCCCTCAGGAAAGGGACAATAGTATTTTTAAAATAGGGGATTGATCGTTTGGCGGTCATTTCTAAACTTTCTCCATGAGGAGGTGGGGTATCAAAGCTACGACGCCAAACCTTTACTTGATCCTTTCCAAACTTTTCTCGGGTTTCATCTTTATCGAGCCCTTGAAGCTCACCATACATCCGCTCGTTGATCTCCCACGCTTTGTAAACAGGGATGCAATTTGCTTCAGCCTTAGCATCATAGATCTTTCCCCACTCCTCGAGCTTTCCTTCTCCCTTGTGAAGGACAACAGGGGTTTTTTCACTATCGTGCTGGGTCATAGCAATCATGGCAGTCATCTGAGCTCTCATGAGAGAAGAGATGAAGATCACATCGATAGGGATCTTACTGATCACTTTTCCCGCTTTTTGAGCCTCTTCGATTCCCAATTTGCTTAAGGGGACATCAACCCATCCTGTAAAACGATTTTTTTGATTCCAATCAGATTTACCATGGCGGAGTAAAATAAGTTTTGAGCATTTTTCCATACTTCTATGATAGATGAGATTGTTTTATTCTGCCATCTATCTTATAATGTTTTCCATGGAACCAAATCGACTAAGTAAAATTTTAGCTAAATCGGGAGTTGCTTCTCGGCGAGCCGCAGAATTCCTCATCTTTGATGGGAAAGTGCGGGTTAATGATGAGATAGTTACGGTTCCTCAAACCATCGTCGATCCCGCTATAGATAAGGTTTATGTTGAAGACCACCCTATTCAATTCTCCGATGAAAAGGTTTATTACATTTTGAATAAACCCCGCGGTTTTATCTGTTCTAATAAACCAATTGGAAGAAAAAAGCTCATTATAGATCTCTTTGTAGAGCTTAAGCATCACCTCTTCACTATCGGACGACTTGACCGAGACACCACCGGGCTTATCCTCCTCACTAATGATGGCCATTTTGCTCAAAATGTGATTCACCCTTCTAACAACATCGCAAAAGAATATCTGGTAAAAACTCAACAAGAAATCACCCATGAACATCTTGAAGAGCTCTCTAAAGGAACCCTCATCGAAGGTAAGTGGATTAAGCCTGCCAGAGTGACTAAAGTACGACGCGGTACTCTTAAAGTTGTCGTCAAAGAAGGAAAAAAAAGAGAGGTTCGCCTCATGGTCCAAAACTCAGGGCTAACCCTCCTTTCCCTTTCTCGCATCCGTATCGGCGGCCTTAAACTCGGAGACCTTGACGAAGGGGAATGGCGGGAGCTCACCTCTAAGGAACGCGATCTTATTTTTGCTTGATCTATTGATCAACATCTGAGGAAAAATCTGCACATATCTTCAACATATGAGAATAGATGAGTTCATGGGTTGTCTTTAAGAATACCCCATTAAACTGGGGCAGCCCTACTTTGTCGCTTTGATAAATATTTTCAATAAGGGGGTTCCCCTCTTTTTCGAGGGTAAATTTAACCACAAATTGCCTTTTATAAATGAAAAATGGAAAAGTGGGCGTTTTAAAGATCACTCCATTAATACTATAATCTGCCTTATCTAAATTTTCGGTCAGTGTATAACCTGCATTTTCAAGCTCAATCCCTAAGGACCACTTGAAAAGCTCTTCGCTTCCACTAAATTTACTATTAGCGAGAGCTTGAAATTCCCCAAGATAGAGGGTAACTCCGTTTTGTTCCTGTTTTTCTAAAAGAGGTTGGTGAGGAAATTCAGTTTTGGTTGTACATCAAGCAATAAGAAATAGCGCAGAAAGAAGGATGAACAATAAAAACCGTTTTTTCATAATGGACACCTTAGGTACAATGTTAAGTTATGAGTATACTGCAGATTATTGCTGATGGCAACCCTGGCGGAGGAACGACTTTTGTTTTAGATGTTCTTAGGACACTAGACAATCCTGTTTTGCTCACGCAGAAAAATTCTTATGCCCTGCAGCAAGCAGGAGAGATCCCCAAATATGGTATTGATTTTTTCACGTCGCGGTTTGATTTGCGGATTGCTAGAAAGATGCAAAAGGTGATCGATGAAGTAAGACCAGAGCTCATTCATATTCATGGGGGGCGAGCTGCCTTTTTTTTAAGCTTTTGTAAGAAGCGCTGCCCGGTTCTTTATACGGTCCATGGCCTTCATGGAATTCATCGGGGGCTTAAGTTTAGTAGGTGGGGGGAGAGGAAGGCAATGAAAGGGCCCAATCTTGTTAACTTTGTTTCCCACGTAGAAGAAGAGCTCGCTTTAAAGTATAATCTACTCAGGGGAACCAATCACTGCGTTATCCCTCATGGAATTTCTATGAAAAATCTTCCTAAAAAGAAAAACCGGACGGCTAAGTTGATTGGGTTTATGGGAAGACTTTGCGATGAGAAAGACCCCCTTTTCATCCTTGAGATCATGAAAATTTTAGGGCCTAAGGGATACCGGCTGCGGGTTATTGGAGGGGGAGAGTATGAGGAAAAAATGAGAGAGAATCCTTATACTACTGTAACTGGAAGGGTTTCAAGAGAGGAGGGGCTAGCTCTTTTATCAGAGGTAGAAGTGGTAGTGGTCCCTTCAAAATGGGAAGCTTTTGGCTTGGTTATCCTTGAGGCAATGGCTTTAGAGATTCCAATTATTGCATCGCGGATCCCCCCTTTTGAAGAAATTTTATGGGGCAATTCATTTGCAACACTCATCGATGAAAAAGATCCAAAAAAATATGCAGCAGCAATCGAAGAGGGACTCGATTGTTCCACGGAGGCAAAAAAACATCTCCTAGAAAACTTTTCTTGGGAAAGCTGCATCGGAAACTATCACGCTATTTTTCGTGATTTAAAAGAAAAAAATTGTTATTCTTTAAGTTAGTAAAAAACAGATTGTCCCATGTTATCAACAATTGCCCGTCTCTTTGGAAAATCCCCTTTTGCCCCTCTCCAATCCCACATGAAGAAGGTGAGCAGTTGCATGAAAAAACTCACCGAAATATTTACCAATTTAAGAGAAAAATCTCCTGAAGAGTTGGAACGTTTAGTCAAAGAACTCTCTAAATTGGAGCACGAAGCAGATCTTGCAAAGAATGATATCAGGGGCCACTTACCTAAAAGTTTATTTCTTCCGATTGACAGGGGTCAGTTTCTCGAAATTTTATCGATTCAAGATAGTATTTCTGATAAGGCAGAAGAAATCGGTCATCTCCTTATTCTTTACCCAGTTAATGAACTCGGAGATCTTTGTGATCATCTCAACCAACTCTTTAAGAAAAATATGGAAGCCTTCTGGGATACCCGCGCAATCATTAAAGAACTCCATGAACTTTTAGAGTCTTCATTTGGGGGAATTGAAGCAGAAAAGGTTAAAACGATTGCCGAAAGGACATCACTAATTGAAGAACAAGCCGATAAGTTGAAACATGCTCTTATGAAAGAATTTTTCAAAACAACAGAAGATGTAAAAACCCCCGTTTTTTACCTTTACACCCGCCTTGTTGAAGAGATCAATCATATTTCTCATATTTCAGAAAAACTCGCAAACCGTTTCCGTATGATTTTGGAACTAAAATAATATGCCCATAGACACAATCTTGACGGCCTTAGTCCTTCTTTCTGGATTTTACATGGCTTGGAACATCGGTGCCAATGATGTCTCAAACGCGATGGGAACTTCAGTCGGGTCTGGAGCACTCACTCTCTTCAAAGCAGTAATTATTGCCGGAATCTTAGAATTTTGTGGTGCTTTTTTCCTAGGTGGAAACGTTTCAAAAACGATGCACTCGGGAATTGTCAATCCAGAAGTTTTTGCCCATGACCCGAAGATTCTCCTCTATGGAATGTTATCAGCCCTTATTGCAACAGCCCTTTGGCTTCAAGTCGCTTCCTTTTTTGGATGGCCAGTTTCCACAACTCATGCGATTGTCGGAGCGCTCCTTGGATTTGGAGCAATGACGGGAGGAGTCGATGCTGTTCAATGGAGTGAAATGAGACGGATTGCCCTTAGTTGGATAATTTCTCCAGCCCTAAGTGGTCTCTTTGCTTTTTTGATTTTTAGCACTTTGCAACGAAAAATCCTCTTTGCCATGAACCCTATTAATGCCACAAGAAAGCTCATCCCCGTTTTTATCTTTGTGGTTTTATTTGTCTTTACTTTAAGTATTCTTTTTAATGGTCTTGGGTCATTTCAGATTGAGTTTTCAGTTCTTGAGACCCTTCTGGGTGGATCGGCAATTGGTCTTGTCGGAGCCATCATTAGTTACGTTATTTTAAAAAAGACTTACCTTCATCAGGAGCAGATAGTTTCTGCAAACACCTCTCAACAGGTCTTTAGTTTGAATAAAGCAGTCCGCCATCTTAAACGGGTGCAGCGCTCTAGTGAAGGAGAGCGACGTGAGCAGATTGGAAGGATTCTTGGCGAAGTTGAAGAGTATGCGGAAGAGGTGCGGGAACATTCTAATCTTTATACAGCGAGCTCTGACTATAAGATCGTTGAAAAAATGTTTGCCTCTCTCCAAATCATAAGTGCTGCTTATGTGGCATTTGCCCATGGTGCCAATGATGTCGCTAATGCGATTGGTCCTGTTGCTGCATGCCTTGAAATCCTTAAAGGAGGTAACCTTGAACTCCACTCAAGGATGCCCACTTGGCTCCTTGCTATGGGTGGTGTTGGCATTGTGATAGGCCTTGCTACTTGGGGATGGAGAGTAATGGAAACGATCGGTCGCAAAATCACTGAACTCACTCCAACACGTGGATTTAGCGCAGAATTTGGTGCTGCGATTACCATCTTAATTGCTTCAAAATTTGGTCTCCCCATTTCTACAACACATTGCATTGTAGGAGCAGTTCTTGGGGTAGGCCTTGCAAGGGGTATTTCAGCCCTTAACCTCCGCGTTCTCCGTGATATTGTCCTTTCTTGGATCATCACTATCCCCTCAAGTGCGATTGTTTGTATCCTTATTTTCTATCTAATTCGTGCTATTTTTTCTTAGATCCTATAAACAGAGCTTATATGGATTCATTAGATGGACAAGCAAACTCTATAGCACAAAAAGTGCGTCACTACCTTATTACAACAATGGGGCACACCTCCAATGAAGCAAATGATGAAGAATTTTATCGAGCTTTTTGTGCATCCCTTCGTGAAGAAATTATGATCAATTGGACTGCAACCGATCATACTTTTAAAAAACCGGGACTTCGAAAACTCTATTACTTATCGATGGAGTATATGCCCGGCCGTCTCTTTGGAAATAACATCACCAATATAAGTGCTATCGATTTGGTGACGCTGGTTTTAAAAAAATTGGGGCGTGATTTTCAAACAATTTCCCACATGGAACATGATATTGGGATTGGAAATGGGGGACTAGGTAGACTTGCTTCTTGCTTTATGGATTCTCTAGCAACCCTCCACTTCCCTGCGATGGGGTATGGAATGCGGTATCAGTATGGAATCTTTGATCAAGAATTGATTTGTGGGGTACAAGTTGAACGCCCTGACTGTTGGCTCCTCACTCCAAACCCTTGGGAATTCAGGCGCGATTCTTCTGCCGTTTCTGTCCGCTTTGCTGGAAAACCGATTCCTCGTAAAAACAGTCATGGCGATGAGGTTTTTGACTTGATTGATTATGAAGAGGTGCGGGCTCTCCCTTATGATCTCCCCATCATTGGGTATAGCGTAGACCCTAACTTTTCAGTTTTAACCCTCCGCTTATGGTCCACAAAAGAATCGCCCCGCAATTTCCAACTTCAAAAATATAATGCAGGAGAACTTGGCCTTGCGAGTGAAAATACAAGTCTGACCGATGTCCTCTACCCGAATGATAACCACGCTGCAGGAAAAAGGATTCGCCTTAAGCAAGAGTTTTTACTTGTTTCGGCCTCTCTACAAGATATAGTTAATCAATATAAAGAGGTTTATTCCGACTGGAGCCACTTTCCAGATGTTGTCCGGATTCAAATCAATGACACTCACCCAGCACTGATCATCCCTGAGCTGATTCATCTTTTAATAAAAGAGCATGATCTCTCCTGGAATGAGGCATGGGAAAGAGTTCGAACCTGTTGCGGCTATACCAATCATACTGTTTTAAAAGAGGCCTTAGAAGAATGGAATGCTGAAAGGATCTTTGAACTTCTCCCGCGCCACTACTATATTATTGAGCGATTGAATCAAGAGTTTTGCTCTGCTGTCCG
>CBEWFH010000034.1:0-8526 GCA_965555895.1 uncultured Simkaniaceae bacterium | reverse complement strand
GAGAGTACATTATTTATTATAATAAAGTGCCCCCCCGCGAAGCTACCAGTGCCAGCATTCGTCACTGGGGTATTTAAGCCCAGTAAATTTTGAAGAAAAATATGAGAATAGTCTATATGAGAATAGTCTATGTTAGGAGTGTCTACAAAAACGGGGGAAGATCAGCAGTATCAGAAGGGCCTGTAGGGCCCGTCGTCTTGGTTCCTGTTGAAGAGTTGAAGATTGAAGAGATCAAAAAAGAAGTGACTCCTAAAAAGATTAGTTCGAGAGATTTGGTAAATAAATTTCTTGAAAATGAGGGTGCTCAGCAGGAGTATTTGGAGATCTTAAAATCTCTTTATGGAGAAAAGCTGGTAATGCGGACTTTTCCAAAGGGATGGAAGGAGACTCTATCAAAGGAAAACTGTTTTGAGATTATAGAGCGTATTGGTCACGGGATCACGATCGACGATTTAGAAGAGTTTTATGCTGAGCTTAAGAGTGGCGCGATCAAATGTGCAGTTTTAAATCATGCGCTTGTTCCCTATTTGCGGATGTATTGGGCAAATAGTGTTAAAGAACTTCCTCCTTATTGGCTAGGTCATTTTGTCGATCTTTTTAGAGATCCTATGAAAGAATTAAAGCTTGGGGATGGGCCATTGAAGATAGAGCACCTTGACAGAGGAGCAACCCTATATACTCATTATAGTCACCAGGTTCAGTGTCTCATGGAAAAGGGAGATTTTCCAGCTCAGCTCATTTTCCGAGGGACCAATGGGTATGAGTGCGAATCGTGATCTTGATCCCCAAGGTGTGGGTAAAAGGGTCTTTCTGGCAAATAAGGAAAAGATCGAAGAGCTTGTAAAACAAACTGGAACCTCTTAGATCGAGGTGATTGGTCACTCACTGGGTGCTGCTGATGCTCAGAGCTGTGGCTCTTTTGGTCGATCCGAAGAATAACTTTTCATTTAAGGAGATTGCTCTTTTTGCGTTTTGTTCACCGAAGCTTGAGATTGAAATAGTCAATCAGTGGAAGAAAGATCTTAAGACTCTTGCGGAAGAAAAAAAACATCCGGTAATACGTCTTAATTTTGCTCATCATGAGAGTGATGCTGTTACCTGGACCGGGGATGCTTATCTTTTAGGGGCAGAGCTTGACTTTGTCTATAGCAACTATCTCACGGTCCGCTCTGAATCGGGAGCCATCCAAACGCCAAAACACCATACCACTTCCTTTTTCAAAGAAGGAAACTTTAATTTTGAGATTGATGGGCGGACATGTGAGCTTATGCAAAGCTTTCCTGAAGAAGAGCTTGTCGCTCATCTTCGCAAGCTTGAGGAGATTAAAAACTCATGGCAGTGGTGGCGGGGTCTTAGAAGCTATGTTGTGAAGTTAGAATCGGAAGAAGAAATAGAAAGTAAGATTGAAGAAATCAAAAAAACCTAAGCACAAATCAAAGATTTAGAGAAAGGTGGGTCGCAACACTCATGGGCTGTTTGGATAAGTTGGGGCTCAGTAAGAAATATTGTTCAGCCCTTCGTCTATTACACCTTCCGAGGAATTAGGGCCTTAGGAAATATTAGATGATAACTACTTCTTATCCTCGTCATCAATATCAATTGTCGAAGTTTCCTCGTTATCTTCACCTGTAGAGCTACTTACCCACTCCTTACAAAGAACATAGATTGCACCCATGATAAAGAGGATAGGAATGAGGATCTTCCAGGATATATTGAACTGAGCGATGATAAAGAAGCCGACAAAGACAAAGAGGCTGATTGCGGCATCGTGAAACCTTCCTTGTAAAAACTGTTTCAAAGAAAGAGGAATACCGATCACGATCATAATACCTGGCCACCAAGCATCAAGAAAAAGGATGATCGCAAGCCCTACGAGAAAAAGAGCTGTTGAAAGGGCTCTTGCCCTATTTTTTGCAATGAGGTGTTTTGCCATAACTTACCTATGTAATAGTCTGTGTTTCTTTTTCGCTGCTTTTTTTTGTTTAGGGGAAATAAAAGAGCTTTTGCGGCTTGAGACAATCGCTTTTGGATAAGAGCGCATCTTCTCTATTGTTGTATTTGGGAAGAACTTTGAAAGGATCGCAGGAGCTTCATCTCCACGCTCTGCCATTTGGCGGGCACTAAAGAGACAAAGTCCTACACCATTTCCGTTGCCGTATCCTTCAAAAAGAGCGATATTTCCTTTGATACTTACATTAAAATCGTTACTCTTTAGCTTATCTTTCCCCAGTTTTTTTTGAAGGGAAGCAAAGTCGACATCTTCAATATGCGTTCCATCATGAAGGCGGGTGGCATATACCTTTCCAGAGGTGTGATCGATGAAAAGATCCATTCCTGTTACACGGTTTGTCTTTACAACTTTTGCAAGTTCTTGGGTATCCATAGTGAGAGACCAATGGGTCTCTTTCCGGCTCCGATTTGCATACCGGGACTCTATCCCATCTGGTGTAGATGTGTTTTTTCTGAAAATTGAGGAATAACTTGCTGTCTTTCCACCGCAGTTTTCTGTCCAAGAGCCTGGGAAGGGTTGATCTTCATAGGTCATGACAAAGTATTTAGTATTGTCAACGGCGCGATCGAGTGGAATATTTTGCAAAATCAGTGCGGTTCCTTGGTAATTTACTTGCTCCTTTGTAACATGCCAGAATGCATCATAGTTGAGTAGGGCAGTATAATAGGCATCAGTTCGTGCTATGATTGCAATGGCATCGAGAACATTTGAAGAAAGGGAAGAGGGAACTTTCTCTCTAAGGATAGTTTTTACATAGCTTTCAACATCCACTTCATTGATGATGCTAAGTTGATCTTCTATGTGATAAACTTCAATTCCACCTCGATATTGAACACCGTTAACCAAGAAGGTTGTATCAGGACTTGTCGGGACAATTTGTAGCTGGAAAATTCCAAGGAAATTTTCTCCCCACTTAATCCCTTCTTCATGAGGGTAGAGATAAAATCGTTTTCCCCATTTTCCAGAACTTATTTTTTTTTCATTTTCTGGGTTGTAGACAGAGAAAGGGCCCCGTACTTCGAGGAGGATCCCTTCAGATCCTTCTTCTAAGAGGATTTTAATTGTTGCAGGCTTCCCATTTTCCGTTTCAGGAACTTTTAACTTTTCCGTACTGAAAGCAAGTAGCGGCAAACAGAGTAAAAATAAAAGGATTTTAACTTTCATCGAGCGTCTCTCCAGGAAATTGATTAGGAGCCATAGGGCGTCCTAGATGTTGATAGGCAAGTTTAGTCACTTCTCTTCCCCTTTGAGTCCGTTTAATAAATCCCTGCATAATGAGAAAGGGTTCATGGACTTCCTCAAGGGTTGTCGATTCTTCTCCAAGGGCTGCGGCAATTGTTCCAATTCCAACAGGGCCTCCTTGGTGATGGTCAATAATATGGTGTAGCATTCTCTTATCCATCTCGTCAAGGCCACGGTAATCGATATCGATCATTTCAAGGGCAGAGCGTGTTGTAATTTTATCCAGCTTATTGTCGCTCCGCATCTGAGCATAATCACGGACCCACTTGAGCAAATTATTGGCAATCCTAGGGGTTCCTCGAGACCGTCTAGCAATTTCTAAAATCGATTCATCATTGATGTTGACACTTAAAATTGAGGAAGATCGGGAGAGAATTTCAGCGACGAAATCAGAAGAATAGTAATCAAGACGGCAGTTAAATCCAAAGCGAGACCTTAGGGGGGCACTTAAGAAACCCATCCGTGTGGTGGCTCCCACTAAAGTAAATTTGTTGAGGGAAACTTGAACACTCCGAGCCTGGGGGCCAGAGTCTAAAAGAAGATCTAATTTAAAATCTTCCATTGCAGGGTAGAGGTACTCTTCAACGGTCCTGTTAAGGCGATGGATCTCATCAATAAAGAGAATGTCGCCATCTTTTAAGTTGGTAAGGATTCCTGCTAGATCGGCAGGTTTTTCAATCACAGGGCCCGAAGCAATGACAAGATCGGTTCCCATTTCACTTGCTAAAATATGAGCAAGGGTTGTTTTTCCTAGGCCGGGAGGGCCATAGAAAAGAGCATGACCAAGGGACTCACCCCGCATTTTTGCAGCGCCGACAAAAACTTTGAGTTTTTCAATTGCAGAGGGTTGCCCAATGAATTCGTTGAGGGTACTAGGACGGAGCGTTAGTTCGAGTTTGCTGTCTTTCTTTTCCCATGAGGACTGTATAAATGGTGGTTTTGTCATTTTTTTAGTCATTTTCTTACGTGATGCATATAAGAAAATACTAGCAAGAAAAGGATTTCAAGCGCTATATCTAATCTATAAAAACCAAAAATAACTTAAAGCAAGTGGTGGCAAGATGAGTTTGCAGTCTGATAGATGGATTCGAAAAATGGCTCTAGAAGAGGGGATAATTGAGCCTTTTGTTGACGCACAAGTCAAAAGTATCGAGAATCGAAAGATAGTGAGCTATGGCCTCTCAAGTTATGGTTATGATGTCCGGGTTGGGAGTCATTTTAAAGTATTTACCAATGTCCATAATTCTATTGTCGATCCTAAAAACTTTACTGAAGATGCTTTTGTCGATATCGAGGGGGATATGTGCATTATTCCTCCCAATTCTTTCGCATTAGCTCATACCATAGAATACTTCCGAATTCCAAGGGGCTGCCTCACAATTTGCCTCGGAAAATCGACCTATGCCCGTTGTGGGATCATTGTGAATGTCACCCCCTTTGAACCGGAGTGGGAAGGGCATGTCACCATTGAGATTTCTAACACAACCCCACTTCCTGCAAAAATCTATGCAAACGAGGGGATTGCTCAAGTTCTCTTTTTTGAAGCAAAAGAGGTCTGTGAAATTTCTTATGCAGATCGCTCTGGGAAGTATATGAAACAAACTGGGATTACCGTCCCTACAATGTAATAAATCCTTTCATTACTGGATTAGGTTCATGAAGACAAGTTTGCATCACATTATATTGAAAAACTGGTGGGTGGTTGCGTTTATTCTGATGGCGTGGGCGATTTATATCCAAGCAATCCACAAGAAAAATAAATTAGTTGATACACTGCAAGAAAGAGTAAATACCCTTAACAATGCTAAAATGCAAGCTAAGGAAGAAAAGGAAGAGCTCGTCCTGCGGATGCAAAGTCAAGAGGATCCCGAGTGGATAGAACTTGTTCTGAAAGAAAAGCTCGGCATAGCAGCCGAAGGAGAGCTTAAAGTGGTGTTTGAATGACACTTCCTATCTTGATTACGATTCTTGTTGTCTTGATACTTATTTCGGGATTTTTATCAGCATCAGAAACAGCTCTTTTTTCTCTTTCTTCGATGAAGGTGCGTGCTTATCGGCATGGCTCTGATAAAAGAGAACATCTCATTGCTCGCCTCCTTTCTAAACCTCGTAAACTTCTTGTCACTATCCTCATGCTCAATGTTGTGATGAATATTTTGGTGCAGAACGTTGTTTCGGGGATTTTTGGGACCTTTTCAAGTTGGGCTTTAACCGTTGGTGTTCCTCTCCTATTAACTCTCATCTTTGGTGAGGTGATTCCAAAATCTGTTGCTTATCCTAAAAACACGTGGATAGCCTACTGGGCAGCTCCAGTTCTTCGAGGAATAGAATGGCTCTTAAGACCTCTTCGTGATGCGATCACTTATATCACAACAGGGGTCTCCAAATTTTTCTTCTTTTACCTCAGAAAAGAAAAAGAGATAGGGATTGAAGAGCTTAAACTGGCCCTCCGCACGTCCCAAGAAAAAGGGGCCGTTTCCACAGAAGAAGCGAAACTTGTTCGGGGGTATCTCAACCTAGAAGAAGATTTGGTCAAGGAGTTGATGTGTCCCCGAAGTGAGATCCTCTTTTTTGATATTAATGAGCCGATTTCAAAGCTGATCCATCTCTTTGTCGACGAAGAGTGTACAAGGGTTCCTGTTTGCAACGGAGACTTAGAAAATGTTCTGGGGATCATGACAGGAGGAAGCTTCTTTCTCCATCGTGATAATTTCAAGTCTTCCCATGACATCATCCCTTTCCTTAGGAAGCCCTACTTTGTTCCAGAATCGATGGTGAGTCGCGCTCTTCTCCACTTCTTTTATGAACATGAAGAGGCGATGGTCGTTGTTGTTGATGAGTATGGTTCTGCCTCAGGGATCATTACCCTTGAAGACTTAGTTGAAACGATTATTGGACAAATCGTTGATCGGCGAGATGAAACCAGTCACTACACACAACCCTCAGAAGATATCGTCATAGCAAGTGGAAAGCTCGAGATGATTGAATTTGAAGAGATTTTTGATTACCACCTTGAAAGCCCCAATAATATGGCGACAATAGGGGGCTGGCTCACCGAGATCCATGGAGATATTCCCAAAAGTGGGACCAAGATTGAGAGGCATGGTTTCCTATTCCATATCCTCGCCTCCGACGTGAACCGGGTTCGTCGTGTTTATATTCGTCGCCTTAGATCAAAGAAGAGGAAAAAAAGTGAATAGTTGGACCTTTTTTCTCCTCCTTGTCATCCTTTCCCTCATCGTTCAAGGGTTTTACTCTATGTTAGAGATGGCCTCCCTCTCCTTTAATCGGGTCCGTCTTCAGTTTTATGTTAGCCAAGGGAATAAACGAGCCAAGTGGCTTAACTCACTTCTTAACAACCCTACTCGCCTCTTTGGGACGACACTTATCGGGGTTAATGCTACCATGCAATTTGGTTCAGAGTGTGCGCGCCGTTTTTATTCCTCGCTGGAACTCAGCCCTGATTGGGCTCCCGTCTCTCAAATCTTCATCGTCCTGATCTTTGCAGAACTTGCCCCCATGTTTGCCGCCCGCCGCTACGCAGAGAATGTAGTGATGCTTGGGATCCCCCTTCTTTATCTAACCTCCTTTATCCTTCGCCCTGTGATTTTTACCTTAGATCTCCTCTGTCGCTTTATAAACTTCCTTTTTGGCGTGAAGAGTCGCTCGGGCCTCTACTTAAGCCGTGAAGAGCTTCAAAAAGCAATTGAAGAGAGAGATGATTCCCCTGATGAGAAGCTCGATCCGATATTGATGAATATTTTTTCTCTAAAATCCAAAACAGCAAAAGATCTGATGGACCCTATTAGTGAGATGAAATCGATTCCTTCCGAAAATACTATTGGTGATCTTAAAGCTCTTCTAGGTCTCCAAGCCCGCCCCTTTATCCCCGTCTATCATAAAGACCCGAAAAATATCGTTGCCATCGCTTATCCCCGTGATCTCCTTCGTCATCCTGATGATACCCGCCTCCGCGCCTATTGCCGATCTCCCTGGTTCATCACCGAGAAAAATTCAGTCCTTGAAATCATGAAAGAATTCCGCCGCAATAACCAAAGCCTTGCCATCGTCCTCAATAATCAAGGGCAAGCAGTAGGAACCCTTACCCTCGATGCCGTTGTTGATGAAATCTTTGGTCACCGCAACGACTGGATTTCCTTCGGAGAATACTCTCCAGGAAAAGGGAAAGTTTCAGTAGACCGCTCATTTACCGGCGATACCCTCGTCTCCGAAGTCAACAAATGGTTCTCCATCGAAATTCCTGCCAAGGAAGATGAAACTCTCGAAGATTTAATGGAAGAGCAGCTGGGCCACCGTCCCGATCGCCATGACACCGTCCGTGTCGGCAACTTCGAGCTCTCTGTCGAAGAGACTTCTCTCATCGCTGGCCGGACCATCCTCATCCGCTCCACTAGCTAGCTTCGACAGTGTTTTTATGTACATAATTTTACATGATGCCACTAGATTTCTATTGGATACCATCATCTAAACAGAGACAAGAGATGTCAACTGTACACATTAATGAAGCGAGGCGATTCTGTTACATTAATTGCAAAGGAATTATTTCATTTCCATGAAATAAAATCATATCATCGCCCATGACCTGGAACAGAGCTGCTTGATATGGTCTGGGATATTTACAAACTAATTCCAAGCCTCGCAGCACCCCTCTACAATCGCCTCATATCCCTCAAAACAGCGATTGGCCAACCAATTGTCTAGGAAGACATGCCAAACCTGTTCTGTGGGGTTTAGTTCAGAGGAAGTAACTGGTAGGGGGAGAAGAATCAGGTTGTCAAATACATTGAGCCGCTTTGTTGTATGCCAAGCTGCTCAATCTAACACTAAAACGGCATGCCGCCCAGACGGTATTTGTGCTGAGATCTCCTTTAAATGTGCGAGCATCGCATCCGTATTTGTGACAGGCAAGATTAGGCCAACAGCCTCATCACGACTAGGACAGAGAGCGCCGAATATATATACATATTCAAATTGTTGTTGGCGAGCCGCTCGAGGCCTTGTCCCTTTTCTAGCCCAGGTACAGGTTACAGTACCCCGTTGTCCAACTCTTGCTTCATCTTGAAACCAAATATCCACATCTTCTAGATCTATTTGATTCGGAACTGCTCTTCGGACCTCTTCTTTAGACTTGTTGCGTAATAAAAGATGAAGTAGTTAGTTCCCCTCAACTTTTATCTCTCACCTTCGACTTAAATGGAAGTGATCTTCCCCCGAAAAAGAGGACAGTTATGATATAGACTTCTCGAACCTAA